>CAZVSF010000155.1:0-7557 GCA_964630195.1 uncultured Lentisphaeria bacterium | reverse complement strand
TTAAATGCTGACGCAAAAGCTCCAGCTTTTCAACGGTCCCAATATCGATCCAGTAGGAATCATTCACTGGAAAAGCTTTGATGCTTTCACCTTGCTCGGCCGCTTTCAGATAGACGGGTATCGTTGAAAACGATGCCCCCATATCTGACATGAAGTCAAATATTCTGGGGGAGATAACCTGAATTCCGTTGAAGGCAAATTTCTGATAACTTTTCACACTCCATGTGATGCGCTCACCGGTCCCGGCATTTTCCCACCCACACAGATCCATGCTATCGTCAAAACGCAAATATCGGGAGGTTTCTCGACGGGCGACAGCCAGCGTAGCCAGGCTGGTGGTGGCTCTGTGGGCAGAGGTGAGTGTCGACAAATCCAGGTCTGTATAAATATCACTATTACAAACCAGGAAGTCCTCGCCTCCCTGAAAGTATTGTGCGGCGAAAAGCAGTCCACCCCCCTGTCCCAAAAGTTCCTTTTCTTCAGAAATATGAAGGCTCAGACCAAAATCTCTCGCCTGAATAAAGTCAATGACCTGGTTTGCAAAATGGTGAACGTTTATCACAAGCGTATCAACACCAGCTGCTTTCAGCTTATGAATATTGTGCTCCAGAAGGGTTTTTCCTCCCGCTTTGACCAGACACTTTGGGTGTCGATCCGTCAGGGGGGTAAGTCGGGTTCCCCGACCAGCAGCGAATAGCATAGCCTTCAAAAGGGGCTATTCCTCCAGTTCGCGGTGGGTGACCTCGACATCTACATCATGGGTCTCTTGCAGGTGGGCAGCAAGTCTGTTGGCGGAATGTACCGACCGATGTTGGCCGCCAGTGCAACCAAAAGAGATCATCAGGTCTGTAAAATTCTGTTCTTCATAGCTGGTAACCGCGGCATCAACCATGGTGAACAGGCGTTTTAGCCAACGATCCATATCTGGTTTATCAGCAAACCAGTCAATAACTTCCTGATCATTGGCGGACAGTTTTTTGTAGGCAATTTCCCGTCCTGGATTTGGTAAAAAACGACAATCAAAGACGAAACCACCGCCATGCCCGCGATCATCCACCGGAACACCCTTTTTATATGAGAAGCTGCTGATGCGGACCTTCAACCGCAATTTCGCTTTACCGAATTCTCTCAAGGCTGAGGATTGAATTAACTGATGAAACACATCCAGCATCACAGGAATTTCAATCGGCAGATCAACTTTTCGAATGAGGTATTCAAGATTTCTTATAGCATAGGGGATGCTCTGTAGAAAATGGGTCTTTCGTTCATAAAAGCCCCGGTAGCCGTAAGCACCCATGGCCTGCATGATGCGAATGAAGACAAAAGCATAATAATGTTTTGTGAAGGCCTCGCGGTCAACTGGCACAAGCTGGGCGACAGCATTTAAATAATGTTCCAGCAAGTGTTCCCGTACATCAAAAGGCAAATCCGCCTTGGCATCAAAAAGCAGCGAGGCAACATCGTATTGCAGAGCGCCTCTGCGACCACCCTGATAATCTATAAACCATGGTTTACCGTCTTTAAGCATGATATTTCTTGACTGAAAATCTCTATACAGGAAATGGTTTCCATCGGCCTGAAGTAGAAAGTCTGTAAAGGTTCGAAAATCCTGCTCAAGCTGCTGCTCATTAAAACGGATGTGGGCCAGTTTTAGAAAATAATATTTAAAATAATTCAAGTCCCACATCATGGACTGTCGGTCAAAGCTATGGTGGGGATAGGATTTGCTGTAGTCCAATCCCTGACCACCCTTGATCTGAAACTGAGGCAGAAGCTCTACGACCTGTTCATAGGTTTTGAGCAGGCTGTCTGGAAAATCCTTGCGGCCTTTACGCTGTTTCAGGAGATCATCAAAGAGGGTGGTATCACCAAGGTCCTCCTGGAGATAGATATCCTGGTCCAGATCTTCAGCGTAGATCTCAGGTACTGGGAGATCTTTTGATCTGAAATGCCTGGAAAAAGAGACAAAAGCGTCGTTTTCCAGCCGATCAGCATTTTTTGCACCGATCACAGACCGACTGGCATTGCTCAGTCGGAAATATTCTCTGTTGGATCCATGAGCTGGTAACGGCTTCAGATCAAGAACGTCTTCCTTGAAATGATTTTCAAACAACTCTTTTAGTTTTTCAGGCATACTGTCTCTCTCTTTTTTAGAGCCGGGAAAAGCTTTTAACCGCAAAGAACGCTAAGTAATCTTTATGAGCCACTAGCATCTGGTTTTCCCTATCTGAGTCTTTACAACGCATTCCTCAAAATATATCTCTGCGCTCCTTGCGAACTCCGCGGTTTGCTTTTTTAAGCCTTAGACTAGATTACAAATTCCTCAAGTTAATGATACTCAAAAATTCAGCCCTGGTTTCAGCTTCGGCATGAAATTCACCCAGCATGGCAGACGTGGTGGCAAAAGAGTTCTGCTTTTCAACACCCCTCATCTGCATACACAGATGGCGCCCCTCCAGAACGACAGCAACACCTGCAGGGTCAAGAAGGTCATTTAGAGCTTCAGCCACCTGGTGTGTGATACGTTCCTGAATCTGAAGCCTGCGGGAATACATTTCCAGAATTCTGGGGATCTTGGAGAGACCGATCACCTTGCCCCTGGGGATATAAGCGACATGGGCTTTTCCGAAAAAAGGTAACATGTGGTGCTCACACATACTGAAAAACTCGATATCTCTTACAACCACCATTTCAGAGCACTTATCCTCAAAAACGGCATCATTCAAGACATCTTTCAGGTTCTGCTCATAGCCCCTGGCAATAAATTGCCATGCTTTGGCAACCCGATGTGGTGTGCGCAAGAGCCCTTCTCGCGAGGGGTCTTCGCCAATTTCATTTAAAAGATTGCGGGTTAAATCTTCAACTTTGTTTAAATCTATCATCATTTACTCCTGTCCAAGTGCTTCAATTTCTGTATTAAACTCTGCCAGAGGATCAATCTCCAGATAGCGTGAAAGATAGTGCACGCCAAGGTAAAAGGGTCCGGTATCGAGAAGAGCAGCCAGTAATTTAAATGTATATCCAGAAACAATAAATATCATTAGTTGGCTAAAGATCGGTTTTGCCATATCCACGGGCAAGGCCTTTGCATAGTAATGTGTCACCAGAATCACTGCAACCGTGTCAACCATCTGACTTACCAGAGTGGACCCATTGTTTCTCAACCAGAGATGCTTCCCGCGAGTGAGTTTCTTCCAGAAATGAAACACATACACATCCACAAACTGGGCTGCCAGATAGGCGATCATTGATGCCGCTACAGCGCCAAAGGTCAGAGCCCTCACCTCGAAAAACACAGGAAGTCGACCAGCAGCATCTCTGGCAATTTCTCCGGTTGCCGTCAGAGACTCAAATCCCGGCATCACCCCGCCCAGCCACATAATAAAAACCACCCAAATATTGAGAAGGAGGCCGACAAAAACGACAAAGTTAGCCCGTTTACGACCATATAGTTCACTGATGAGGTCTGTGGCCAAAAAGGTAAGGGGGTAGGGAAGCACACCCACAGCTACAGCAAAGACCACATCGCCATAACCATCAAAGTTTAGCGTGAAAAGCTTAATAAAGCGGCTGATGCCCAGAATATTGAGCATGGCAAGGGTTCCCAGAAAAAGCCCTGCCAACACGAGAAAGACCCGCTCTCTCCTTTGAATTATTTCAGGGGAGGGGGTGGGATTCACAATTGTCATATATTATCCTTTAGCGGAGTGTGGTTTCGGTTTATTCAGGACCATAATAGTCCGTATAAATACTTGGTGTTTCCTGGAGCCGTATGCGGTGTAGTTTTCCATCTGATAGATGTGTCGATATTTGCTCCCACATCCAGACCACCATGTTTTCAGTTGAGGGCTGTTTATTTTTAAACCAGGGGATATCGATCTCTATCTGTGAATGATCTACCTGGTCGATGACGTGCTTTTTTACAACATCTTTCAGGTGTCCCAGATCTACAAGAAAACCTGTTGAAGGGTTAACCTCTCCTGTCACAGATACTGTGAGTTCATAATTATGCCCGTGAATATTCAGGTCTTCTCCAAAAGCGGCCAGGTTCTCGGCGTCGCTCATGTTTGGATTTCCATATTGATGTGCGGCGCAAAAGTGAAACATTTTATGCAAAATAATCATTTTAATTCCTTTGTTGTGGCGCTGAATTTATTGTCATTGACCCCAATGTCAAACCACCCAGCATCGCCCTGGCTGTATAATTAAAAAATGCATACTACTGGAAGAAGGATTCGTCCTGCCAGCGGGAAATCCGCCAGGTTCCTGCCGGATCACTGACAAAATCAAAAATTGCATTTCCAGAAAGGAAATATTCGCCTCCGATTGAAAGGTCAAAGGTCTTGGTCAGGCTAATTCCTCCGTCTCCAGAGGTATCAACAGCAATCGTGGCATTCCAGACCAGGGTGAAATGGTCAAAGGCTCTGAAAAGCCTTGCTGTCGTGCGTAGTTCTGTATCTCTCCCCCAGTAATCATAGCCACCTGCGCCGCCAATATCGGGGTCAAAATACAGAAAAACAAAACTCGTATCAAAGAGCTCGCTATAGACGATGCTGTCTCGATATATATAGGCATATCGGAAGTTCTGGAGCACCTCTTCCGGAGATTTTTGTTCCGTGAGGATAAGCGTGTTTTCACCTTCCAGAATGCCTTCGGTCGGCGCAAAAGGATTCCAGCAGCCCTCCAGGAAGACAAGCCCCAAGAGAAATATCAAAGCTGTTCGCCTGGTGACCTTCATGGGCTACTGAACCAGAATTTTGAGATCGCTCCAACATGGCAGGGAGTCTGATTTTATATCCTGCCAGGCAGATATTTCATAAAGGAGATCTATATTTTGTACCAGCGTCAGAGTGGCCTGACCTTTTATACTTTCCGGCAACGCTGTGTTCGTTTCTTTATAGGACAGATTCAAACTGTAGTCTGTGATGATCTCATAGCGATTATCAATGGGAGAGAGCTGGTCTATGACCCATTCAAGACGCTGAATCCCGTCTTCATCGAGGACCTCAAAGAGTTTGGTGATGAAATTTTCCTCCTCCACATACCCCCAGTTGTCAAATACACCCGGTTGTAAATTGGCTACTCCCTCGTCAGGGAAAAAGGCAAAAACAGCCCCGGTTTCATCTCCATTTCCGAGAACATCCAGATGATAATTTAGTTTGTGGGCCGGGAAAGCGTTGGCGAGATTTTGGAGGACAATTTCCGGGGTGGTTGGTGGAACCCACGCATAGGGGTCCTGCACGTCAATCGGTGGTTCCGAGTCACGAGGATCAAAGAGCTCGCAGCCTGCCAGCAATAGTATTCCCATGATAATAAGCATGAACCATTTCATTTAGCGAAAGTACACGAAGCTCCCTCAAAAGCAAATCAGATGTTGTGCTTTTCTCTGCTGTCGAGCTATTTTCAGACATGGTAGAAAATCGAGAAATGAGAATTTTCGCCTGTATGGCGACATCCCTTGATGGGAAAATTGGACCTGCCGGCATGGATCATTTCGTAGCAATCGGTTCACGCTATGACATGGAAAATCTGATCACCATCAGAGATGAGGCTGATGGGATCCTGGTTGGGGCCAGCACTTTCAGAACCTGGCCAAAAGTTCATCGGGGAAATGACCCAAAACGGATTGCACATCATTTTATCATGAGTCGCAGTCTGGATCTGGATTTTGAGGCAGACCTTTTTCAATATCCTGACATCCCCGTCACCATCTTTTCCGGATCTGCCCGAACTGAAAGACCTGAAGCCACACCTGATCATGTTCAAATCGTCGCCATTCCTGACCAGGCGGATCAAATCCAATCCATCTTGAGTTACATTTCTGGCTGCGGTGTCACAGCGCTGTTGATTGAAGGAGGGGGACATATTTTAAATCAATTTATCAGCACGGAAGCACTCCAGGAGCTTTACCTGACCCTGGTGCCTGTGGTTATCGGAGATGATCTGGCACCAGCACTTCTGGGGGGGCAACCTCTAAAGAGTGCGCCAAAACTTTCTGTGCGAAATAGTCGGTTGGTCGGTAACGAGGTGTTTCTGCACCTGGATCTGCACTACAAATAAACATCCGCGGGGCAAATAGCATTTCGGGTCTATGTTATTGAATGCGTGATGTTAGATTGGTGAATTGATAAAAGAGGACAGACAGGATCTTTATGATGATACCGCGCTTTACCCTTTTACTGCTCTTATTCAGCTTTGCCCTGGCTGACTATCCAGATCAGTCCAAAGTCTGGAGGGCCGCTGAGATGTGGGATCGAGGTGTCAACATCTCCAATGTTGTTCTCAGTGAGGATGGTGAATCTTTAGAGCTGGCTGACGGTGCGATAACAGGGTTCTTTACCACCACACCAGATACATTAGCACTGCCCTTTGACCGTGGCTTGCCCTCCTGGCTTGGCGAGGCCATTCATGAGAATTGTGGTTTTAAGGTTTCAATGCGCTTCCGACATAACAACACCTGGACACCCTGGCTTACGGTTGGTTACTGGAAAAATTATATCTGGCCATCCTATGGTTCAACCTCCTATTCGGCAGGATATATTGATTATGACAATGTGGTTCTGGATGATTTCCATACGGTCTGGCAGTGGCGGGTAGATTTTAAGCGACAGCTTGCAGGACATCAATCACCTTCGATCAGCAAGCTCAGTTTTTATGTCAGCGACCAGAGAACCACAGATAATCGGGATCTTTCCGCAATCGTGGCAGACGATCCTCCGCAAATTTTTATTCCAACAAATTTTGTCTGTCAATACAATGTTGATCCTGAAATTGGTGGAAGCATCTGCTCGCCAACCTCCACCGTGCTGGCCATCCGAAGTTATGATATTGAGGTTGATCCCTATGCCTTTGCGCTGGATAACTACGATGACTATTGGAATATGTTTGGCATTTGGCCTCGCGCGGTTCAGAATGCTGCTGGATATCATCTTGATGGGGCAGTTACTCGTTACCGTACATGGAGCCAGGCCTATGACACGCTGGCCGCCGGTGGTCGGGTTGTCATGTCCGTAGGTCCTCCTTTATATAGCGGTCACCTCATGATGCTGGCCGGTTTTGACAGTCAGGGCGACCCCCTGGTGCATGATCCAGCGCGACAGAACGGTGAAGCATACGAATACAGTAAAACTTCTCTGTCTCAATCCTGGTTTAACAAGGGCGGTGTTGCATACACCTTTTTTCCAGATCCAGGCGTGCTTGCGCTTGATGATGGCCATGAGGGTGTGCGCCCATCACAACTTGAACTTTATCAAAACTTCCCCAACCCATTCAACCCTTCTACGGCCTTGAAATTTTCATTAGCCTCTGCCTCACATGTACGATTGAGCGTCTATGATTTATCTGGTAGGCAGATCGCTCTCGTTCTGAGTGACTTTCTCCCTGCTGGAGAGCATGAGCAACGCTGGAACGCTGAAAGTTATTCAAGTGGCGTTTATCTCGTTCGTCTTGAGTCAGAAACCGAATCACGGGTTATGCGTATCACGCTCTTGAAATAATACCAAGGGCACCTCCAACCTGCACCCTAACTTCATCAGCTTTTTCCATTTCTCTGCACTT
>CAZVSF010000154.1:0-7563 GCA_964630195.1 uncultured Lentisphaeria bacterium | reverse complement strand
TAATACCAGACTCGTCTCGGTGGATTTATTGTCGCTTCAGGCCAAAAATAAATTTTAGAAGTCCCTTGAATTTTGATTGCCAGGTACCACCGACCATCATATTAAAACCAACCCATCTGCGATAAACAAATCCGCGTACGGGTGTCCAGTAGAAATGTTTGTTGAGTGGGAGGTAGTCATTCACGATAGCCCGTGGTTCAGTCATTTCCAACAGACCGAGCTCACCATGGGTCCGGCCGATGCCACTCTGTTTAAATCCCCCCCAGGGTAAATTTGGAATCGCGTGTGCAAGAAGATGATTATTGATGAGCACGACACCAGCTTCCAGGTGGCTGGCAATTTGACGGCCGAGACGATGATTTTTTGTCCAGACAGAAGCCATCAGACCAAGATCAGAATCGTTCGCCAGTTGAATTGCTTCTTCGATTCGCTTAAATGGCATGACGCAAAGCACCGGTCCAAAAGTTTCTTCCCGCATGATGCGCATTTCATGATGGACATCAGTCAGAATTGTTGCAGGAAGCGCCTGTTCAATATTTTCATCAAATTGTGACATAGCTTCCACTGTAGCCCCTTGGGATATGGCCTCTTCCAGCATTTCTCTCACAGCGTCACGCTGTCTCCTGGTGGTCATGGTTCCAATGTGAGTTTCCTTGAAATCAGGATTACCCACGCGTAGGCGTTCCACCTTTTTCTTAAGCATTCTCAGAAAGGTTTTATAAACCTCACGCTGCACATATATACGCTCAACCCCGGCACAACTTTGACCCGTATTTGATAATCCAGCCCAAATTGCACCATTGACGGCTTTTTTGAGATTGGCCTCTGCACAAACGATCATGGCGTCATTGCCACCCAATTCGAGAGAGACCGGGGTCAGCGTTTCTGCCGCTTTCTTCATCAGAATTTTCCCAACGGGGACACTCCCTGTGAAGAACAATTTATCTATTCCTGCTTCCAAAAAGGCATCACCGGCCATTCTACCGGGTACATTCACCTGAATGAACAGATCTGCAGGTAAGTCGCCAGCATCAACGATCTTTTGAATCACCTGTCCCACCATTTGAGTTTCAGAGGCAGCCTTGAACAGGATACCATTGCCAGACATCAAGGCCATGAGTATTTCATGCATGGGTATGGCCAGGGGATAATTCCAGGGGCTGATAATTCCAATAACACCCATGGGAACATGCTGTAATCGATTTCGAGTAAAAAAGCCAAAGATATGCGACCCCTTTATCTTCCGCTCTCTCAAGACTCGCGCGCTATGCTTTATGTAATAGTCAAAGGCAATGACTGCCGAAGAAATCTCTGTCGTATAAGCATCCGAAAGCGTCTTACCGTTATCCCTGGAAATAATTTTGCCATATTCCTCACCATGTTCGATAAGGTGATGCTGCATTTTTCGAAGATACTTTCCCCGGTCGGAAAAGGATAGTTCTGCCCATTTTTTCTGGGCTGCACGAATTCTTTTTACTGCTTGCTGAATGTCCCCTATCGTGTTTTGAGGTACAGTGCCCAAAGATTCACCTGTCGATGGGTTGATTGCTTCGGTATGTGAAAGGTTTGACATAATTATCCCTTTAATAGCCGAGAAAATGTATTCGGAATGAGGCCGATTAGTAGGTTTTTTTGATCTATAAAATTGAGATATCGCCTGGAAATGAATAGCGAACTTGGTTGGGAACAATTTGCCTTCACAATTTTTAGAATTCATGATATAAGGTCTTAATTTTTGGCAGTAACGATGCTGAATTGGCTTATCTTCAGCCTGCGGACTTCAATAAATGAATAGCGCCAAAACCCCTTAATCCATTGGTGGAGTGAGATAAAAATCTGATCAGGATGTAATCATGAAAAAACTGTCGACAAAAGATCTTTGCAGAACAACGGATGAAGAAGCTTTAAAATTTAAATCCACGGCGGAACTCCCCAGCCTCAATCAGGTGATTGGGCAAGAACGTGCAGTGAGAGCGCTTCAGTTCGGGCTTGAACTTCTGGCTCCGGGCTATAATGTTTTTGTTGGTGGTCTGCCTGGTACCGGGAAAAGCACTATTGTAAAAAGCCTGGTCGACAAAATTGCAGCCAAGCAACCGACACCTCCTGACTGGATCGTGGTTTTCAATTTTCAGGATGAATATCATCCCAATGTGTTTCAACTGCCAGCCGGTGAGGGGCAAAAGTTCGCCAAACAGATGAAACGTCTGATCAGCAGCTTGAAAGTGGATCTCCCAAAAGTATTCGTGGGTGAAAATTACGAGAAGCGCAAGAAGGAGATCACAGCAGAATTTGATACCGGCAAAGATGAGATCATCGCCAGTGTCAATGCCGAGGCAGCTGATCAGGGAATACAGTTGAATCTGACACAGGCAGGATTCCAAACCATCCCGCTGAAGAATGGCGAGCCCATGCAAGAAGCCGATCTGGCTGAACTCACCGAAACTGAACTGGCGGCGATCAATGAGAAGATCAACATGATCCAGGAGCATTTACGTGTAGCACTCAGGGATATGGCCGAGTTGGAAGAAGAACGGACCGATGTGGTGGAGAATCTCCAATCAAAAATTGCGCAGGATTCTGTGGAACACCGGATCGCCAGACTGCTTGAAAATTATGCTGATTATCCTGGGATCACCAAATATCTCGAAAATGTGAGGGACGATATTGCCGAGCACGTTCAGGACTTTGTTGAGATAAACGGTAACAATTCGGAAGAAAAAGAATTGAATACGCAACAGCATCAGGAATCATTGATGCAGCGGTTTAAGATCAATCTTCTGGTAGACAACTGTCGCCAAAAGGGCGCACCCGTAATTGTTGATAATAATCCATCTTTTTACAATCTATTTGGTCGAATTGGGAAGCAGGCTGTCATGGGCGGATGGGTTAGCGATTTTACCATGATCACTTCTGGCGCAATGCTGAAAGCTAACGGCGGTTTCCTCATTCTGGATATTCAAAATGTGCTGCAAAGTGGCAATGTCTGGGAGTACTTGAAGCGGACACTCAAGAACAAGAAATTGCAAATTGAGGATGTGAACGAACAGCTTGGTTTTAATGCCACTACTTCCTTACGACCGGAACCCATTCCGCTGGATATGAATGTCATCCTGCTGGGGCGTTCAGATCATTTTCATTACCTCCAGGAAGTGGACGACGCTTTTAATAAAACATTCAAGGTTAGAGCAGATTTTGACTATGAAGTCACGCGCAATGCCAAGAATGAGCAGCTCTTGTGTCGATTCATCGCCAAAGTTTGTCGTGAGAACAAAACACGTCATTTTAGCTCTCAGGCAGCGACCCAGATCATTGTGTTCAGCTCAAGATTGGCTGGTGATAAAGGCAAGCTTTCGCTACAATTCGGAACATTGGTAGGGCTCATAACGGAGTCCGTCTTCTGGGCCAAAAAAGAGAAACATCGCCTGGTTCAAATTGAAGATGTTCGCAAAGCCATTGCTGAAAAACGTTTTCGTGGCAGCCTTTATGAGGAGAAGGTGTGGGAGAATATTGAAAGCGAATCCCTGATGATCGATGTAAAGGGTGAACACATCGGGCAGATCAATGGATTAGCGGTTTATTCCATGGGAGACAATTCATTTGGCAAACCTTCGAGGATTACCGCTACCTGCTATATGGGCAAGTCGGGTATCATTTCAGTAGAGCGAGAAGCCAAACTATCCGGAAAGACTTATGACAAAGGTAATCTGATTATTAATGGTTTCCTTGGGCAGACGTTTGCCCAGAATTTTCCACTTTCAGTTACAATTACCCTCACTTTTGAGCAGTCATATGGTGGGATTGATGGTGATAGCGCCAGCTCAACAGAGATCTATGTGATTCTTTCAGCCCTGTCGCGCATTCCGATTAAACAGGGTATCGCCGTAACGGGTTCTGTGAATCAATGGGGAGAAATTCAAACTATTGGTGGCGTAAATGAAAAGATAGAAGGCTTTTTTCATCTCTGCGAGCTGCGGGGTTTAACGGGAGAGCAAGGTGTGATTATTCCTGCTGCGAATGTGGATCATCTGATGATAATGCCTGATATACAGGCAGCGGTAAAGGCAGGGAAATTCAATATCTGGTCAATAGAAACGATTGCTGAGGGTATTGAAATTCTCACAGGGGTAAAAGCCGGGGTTTTAAACAGGCATGGAAATTATCCTGCGCGAACCGTTTTTGGCGAAGCTCAGAGCCAGTTGAAAAAATATTTTGAAAAGGGACAAAATCTGAGCAAATAGTGTTTGAATGGGAATATTTGGGTATTACGGCTCAATAATTGCTTTGTCAAATACTTGTGAAAATTAAATGGTTTGACAGATTATTGAGCATTGTTTTAGGTGAGGTGAAAGTTAGTTTTTGCTTATGAGTGAGCCGCGAGATTTTGGCCTTGATCTATATCAAGAAACTACCCATCAACAACAGATCATCTCTTCTGCTCAAGTCCAGATACAGGGACGATCATATCGTATCAATCCAGTCGATTTTAATCAAAGAATAAATAGTTTCGTATAGCGGGAGTTCGTATTCATGGCGAAAAAAATAGTTAAAATTAATGAGGCAACCATTCGTTTTGCAGGAGATTCAGGCGATGGTATGCAATTAACAGGTACGCGCTTCACTGAAGCAACTGCCATTGTGGGGAATGATCTCAAAACCATCCCCAATTATCCATCAGAGATCAGGGCTCCCCTGGGAACGCTGGCTGGTGTCAGTGCTTTCCAGTTGATGTTTGGATCCCAGAAAGTATTTACGCCCGGTGATCTGCCAGACACTCTGGTGGCCATGAATCCGGCTGCCTTAAAAGTTCATTTAAGGGATCTGAAAAAAGGTGGCAGTATTCTGGCCAATGCCAATGCCTTTACGGATAAAAATCTGAAAATGGCAGGCTGGGAAGCCAATCCACTTACAGATGGCTCATTGGATGGCTTCACCGTCTTCAGCATTGAAATGTCCAAGCTGGTTGGGAAGGCTCTGGAAGATTCGGATCTGACGTCAAAAGGAATAGAACGAACCAAGAATATGTTTGCCCTGGGTGTTCTTTTCTGGATGTATAATCGTCCAATAGAACCTACTGAGGAGTGGCTGAGAAAAAAATTCGCTAAAAATCCCTCCATTGCCGAAGCAAATATCACGGCCATGAAAACAGGTTACAACTATGGTGAGACGACTGAAATATTCACGACCTCTTATGCTGTGGAAAAGGCTGACTTACCCAAAGGTAAATATCGAAATATTACAGGCAATGTGGCTGTTGCCTATGGTATGGTAGCCGCCGCCAAGAAAGCTGGCAAGGAACTTTTCCTCGGTTCCTATCCCATTACACCGGCCAGTGAAATTCTGCATACGCTGTCAACACTCAGGAACTATGGCGTTAAAACCTTCCAGGCCGAAGACGAAATTGCTGGTATATCCTCGGCTATTGGAGCTTCCTATGCCGGTGATCTGGCTGTTACCACAACCTCTGGACCTGGAATGGCTCTCAAAACAGAGGCCATCGGTCTGGCCATCATTACGGAGTTACCCCTCGTTATTGTGAACGTGCAACGAGGTGGTCCCAGTACTGGCATGCCAACAAAAATGGAACAATCCGATTTGCTTCAGGCGGTCCATGGGAGAAATAGTGACGCAACCATACCAGTCATTGCGCCGCAAGATCCTGCAGATTGTTTTGATTGCGCCTTTGAAGCGTCCAGAATTGCCATGAAATACATGACGCCGGTCATTTTATTGTCTGACGGATATTTAGGGCAAGGGTCGGGACCATGGAAGATTCCTGATCCAAAGACCTTACCCGAGATCAAGCTGAACCATCCCGGTTCAAAGGACAGGGGCGAAGAGGGATTTATGCCCTATACTCGCGACGAGAATGAGACCCGACCCTGGGCATTACCTGGAACGGAAGGTCTGGAACACCGCATCGGTGGGCTTGAAAAAGAAAATATTACCGGAATGGTCAGTCAGGATCCCCAGAATCATCAACTTATGACTGATATTAGAGCCCGAAAGGTTCAAAATATTGCTCAGGAAATCCCACCAATGGAGATCCATGGTGAATCCAAGGGTAAGCTGCTCGTGTTGGGATGGGGTAGCACTCATGGAGCTATCCATGTTGCTGTGGACCGCGCACTGGCCAAGGGTCAGTCGGTCAGTCAGGCGCATCTCCGCTGGGTGAGTCCGTTCCCATCAGATTTGAAAGCAGTTTGTGATAATTTTGATGAAATTCTCATTCCCGAAGTGAATACAGGTCAATTGGCGCTGTTGCTCAAAGGTGAGCTGGAAAGACCTATTCGCCAGTTGAATATTGTGCGGGGTGAACCATTCCGTGCTTCTGAGATCGAGGATAAAATTAATGAGATTCTCGGATAATACCGGGATATTTGAATAAAGAAGGTATTGCAAGATGAGTGAAACGAACGTAGACATTCAAGATCTGAATCTAACCCGCAAAGATTTCGTACCCGGAAACGAGGTAAGATGGTGTCCAGGTTGTGGGGATTATTCGGTTCTGGCAAATATGCAAAAAACGCTGCCTGTTATGGGCGTGAGGAAAGAAAATTATGTGTTCGTATCAGGGATCGGCTGTTCAAGTCGTTTTCCCTATTACATGGATACATATGGTTTCCATTCGATCCACGGACGCGCCCCTGCCATTGCGTCAGGTGTAAAACTGGCAAATCCTGAACTGGCAATATGGGTCATTACTGGTGATGGTGATGGTTTTTCCATCGGTGGCAACCACATGATCCATGCCTTGAGACGCAATATTGATATGAATATCATGTTGTTCAACAACCGTATTTATGGTTTGACAAAAGGTCAGTATTCACCGACATCGCTCCTGGGCGCAAAAACCAAATCTTCCCCATTTGGTTCCATTGATCGTCCCTTCAATCCCAGTGCAGTTGCCCTGGGCGCCAATGCAACTTTTATCGCCCGTGCTCTGGATGTGGATGCAAAGGGAATGCAGGAAAGCATCAAAAGAGCACAACGTCATAAGGGCGCGGCTTTTATCGAGGTCTACCAGAATTGTATCATTTTTAATGATGGCGAATTTGGAGATGTTGAGAACAAGGCAACCCGTCCTGATAATGCGTTGTTTGTCGTTCATGGCGAACCCATGATATTTGGCAAGGAAAGGGAGAAGGGTATAATTGTTGAAAACCATCATCCCAAGGTTGTTACTCTGGGAAAAGAATGGTCCGAAAAGGATCTTCTGGTGCATGACGAAACCAATCCTACCATTACCAACCTATTGCTGGAAATGACCTTTGACCCGGCTACCCCGACTCCTTTTGGGGTCCTCCGGGCAGTTGAAGCGCCAACCTATAATGAAATGATGGTTGATCAAATTGAACAGGTTACCAAGATCAAAGGTGAAGGAAATCTTGAGGACTTATTCTATGCTGGTGATGTCTGGGAGGTAAAGTAGCCAAAGGGGTTGCAGATGTTTCAATATGATGAAAAATTGCTCAAGGATCAGCTGGTCGAGTTGATTCGTCTCGCTGCAACGGATCTCCCGGCAGATGTTGTCAGGAGCATTGAAGCAGCTGAGCAAAACGAGGA
>CAZVSF010000153.1:0-7586 GCA_964630195.1 uncultured Lentisphaeria bacterium | reverse complement strand
TGTTCATTCTCACACAGTCTCTTCAGCCTGGGGACTTAATACACCACTATGAATTAAGGGCTTTAGCCCAACCATGCTGCCGATACATCTTGGGCTAAAGCCTTTTTTTGGATCCCAGAACCCCATGCTGCAGTCTTCGCCCCGCCAGGAAAGCATGGGGTTATTCAGGGATCGATGAGTTCACAACAGAAAATAGAAAATGACCAGATTAACCTATTGTTAACTGGTCATTTCCTAATGGCAGAATTGATGCTGAGAACTTATCCCAACGTCAATAGATTATTTCTTGGGATCAGCGTCAGCGTCATCCACAACTTCAAAATCAGCTTCTTCCACTTCTTCATCTGCGGCGGCTTTTCCTTCAGGCTGTTCACCACCATCAGGGGCAGGTTGATCCGTATCATCCTTGGCAGCTTCATACATGGATCCTGAAGCCTGATTCCATATCTCTGTGAGTGCAGCTATAGCTTTGTCAATGACGGCCTTATCTGTACCGGCAGTGGCGGACTTGAGACCTTCGAGTTTATCCTCGATCATGGCTTTGGTCTCACCAGGTATTTTTTCACCGTACTCTTTCAGATTCTTCTCTGTAGAGTAGATCATGGCATCAGCCTGATTCTTCACATCTATAAGCTCTCTGGCTTTTGTGTCTTCGTCAGCGTGTTTCTCAGCATCGTTGATCATCGCCTCTTTCTCAGCATCAGTTAAACCGCTTGATGCTTCGATACGGATTGATTGCTCCTTGCCAGAAGCTTTATCCTTGGCGGAAACGTGCATGATACCATTGGCATCTATATCGAAAGTAACCTCAATCTGAGGTACACCGCGAGGTGCAGGTGGAAGACCATCAAGAATAAAGCGACCAAGTGACTTATTGTCAGCAGCCATCTGGCGTTCTCCTTGAAGAATATGAATTTCAACCTGGGTTTGGTTATCCGCAGCTGTCGAGAAAGTTTCACTTTTCTTAGTGGGAATTGTGGTATTTCTATCTATGAGACGCGTGCATACGCCACCGAGTGTCTCAATGCCAACCGAAAGCGGGGTAACATCAAGCAAAAGAACATCAGACACGGTTCCAGAGAGAACACCACCCTGAATAGCAGCTCCCATGGCAACCACTTCATCAGGATTCACACCCCGGTTGGGTTCTTTACCAAAGATCTCCTGAACAATTTCCTGGACCTTGGGTATCCTGGTGGATCCACCCACGAGAATAACTTCATCGATGTCTGAGGCTTTTAGACCAGCATCTTTGACGGCGCTCATACATGGTTCTTTAAGGCGTTTAAAGAGATCCTCTGTCAAACTTTCAAACTTGGCGCGAGAAAGTGTCAGAACAAGGTGCTTAGGTCCAGTTTGGTCTGCTGTTATATAAGGTAGGTTGATCTCAGTGGAGCTTGTGCTGGAGAGTTCGACTTTGGCCTTCTCTGCAGCTTCTTTCAATCTCTGCATACCCATTGCATCCTTGGAAAGATCAATACCCTCGGCTTTCTTAAATTCGGAAACCAGCCACTCGATGATAGCATGATCCCAATCGTCACCACCAAGGTGTGTATCACCATTGGTAGATTTCACTTCAAATACACCATCACCAAGCTCAAGTACGGATATATCGAAGGTACCACCACCTAGATCAAATACTGCAATGGTCTCATCGTTGCGTTTATCCAGACCATAGGCCAAAGCAGCGGCAGTAGGTTCGTTGATAATTCTGAGAACGTTCAATCCAGCGATTTTACCAGCATCTTTTGTTGCCTGACGTTGGGAATCATTGAAGTAGGCAGGCACGGTAATAACCGCATCATCAACTTTCTCACCAAGATATTCTTCAGCGGTCTGTTTCATTTTCTGCAGGACCATGGCAGAAATCTCAGGTGGTGAATATGAGTCATCGGCAACCTGTACCTGGCTTCGACCACCAGGACCACTTACTACTTTATAAGGAACTTCAACAATTTCACGCTCAACTTCATTGAATTTGCGTCCCATAAATCTCTTAACAGAGTAAATAGTATTGGTAGGATTGGTTATGGCCTGTCTTTTTGCAGGTTGCCCCACCAAACGATTCCCCTCTTTTGTAAATGCAACGACAGATGGTGTCGTCCGTCCACCCTCAGCATTCGTAATAACAACAGAATCTTTTCCTTCTATTACGGACACACAGGAGTTTGTAGTACCTAAATCGATACCAATAACTTTACCCATTTTTCACCTCGATTATAATCTTAATAAAATTAAACATAAATTTCATATGCGACTTAGGACAAGTGTTGTGCCAATCAAGAATATCAGCCATATAGGCGCATAATAGTATTATTGCCTGCCTGTGTGGCAGATATAGCCATATTTGAAGTTGAGATTATTTATCTTGCCGGTAATGATTTACAATTGGCATACGGCGGCCAATTCCAAATGCTTTGGATGAAACGCGTATTCCCGGAGGCATTTGTTGACGCTTATATTCATTTAAGCGAACCTTGTGTAGCATGTCTTTCACCAGGTCCTCCTCCCAGCCCTCTTCAATTAACTCGGAAATGTCAGAATGTTGCTCGATGATGGCATCGACAAGGGGACCGACAACCTCATAGTCAAAGGGATCCACCTGATTATCTCTCAATTCAGCGCTTGGGGCTTTTACAATGGTATTATTTGGGATAATTTCATCATCATTCATCTGATTAAAATAGTTGGCCAGGGCATATACCGTGCGTTTCCCAATATCGCTAATTACAGCGAGACCACCGGACATATCACCATATAGAGTACAATAGCCAAGTGCGATTTCAGTCTTATTACCAGTTGTTAATAATAGACTTCCGTCCTGATTTGAGAACGTCATGAGGATATTTCCACGAATTCTGGCCTGGAGGTTCTCTTCGGGTAAGCCGTCAATTGGTTGGCCCAGGATATCAGCATAGGTCTGTTGAAAGCCATCGAAAATGGTGGCGATGGGGATATTCAGGTACTTCATTCCTAAATTAGCAGCCAAAGTCTCAGCATCAGAAACGCTGTGATCAGAGGAGTACTTTGAAGGCATTGCGATTCCCAGCACATTGTTGGCACCAAGCGCTGTTACTGCGATGGCAGCAGTGACAGCAGAATCAATCCCGCCGGACAAACCAATTACGGCCTTTGAATGTCCCGTTTTCTTGAAATAGTCATGAACGCCCAGGACCAACCCTCTGAAAACTTGTTCGTCTTTAGAAATTTGTGGCAATTCCACTGCTTCCGTGCGTTCAGCTGAGGCTGGTAGCGTAACCTGTTGCACACTCTCTTTGAACTGGGGACCTATGTGCACCCAATTGGCATTTTTGTCGCCAACCATGGACATACCATCAAACACGAGTTGATCTTGACCCCCAACCATATTGACATAAATAAATGGTTTATTATATTTCTGTATCTTGTTGAATATCAGCCGACTACGCTCAACATATTTATTTGTTACAAAGGGCGATGCTGAGAGATTTATAAATAGATCAACACCAGCATCTCCCAGAATATCACAGATCTTATAATCAATATTTTCATCCCACAGGTCTTCACAGATATGAATTCCAAGACGCAGGGTCTCACCATTTCTAAAGGTTATTGAAACTGGAGTATTATCCCGCCCGGGTTTAAAGTAACGCCATTCATCAAAAACATCGTAGGTAGGCAAAAGGGATTTGTGGATCCAATTGACAATTTTACCATGTTGAAGAATAGCTACAGCATTGTAAGTATCCACCCCATCATAGTGGATGGCGCCTATGAGGGTTAACATATCACCGCTTGCAGCAGCAAGTTTTTCTACCATTTTCTGATTCTCACGAACAAAATGGTTTTCCAGTATGAGATCTTGCGCAGGGTATCCTGGAATAAACATTTCAGGAAATACCAGGAGGTCCTTTTCACTTGCTTCCATTTCCTGCATAATGGCCAACGCACGACCCGTGTTATCATTGATGGCACCAACCGTGGGATTAATCTGCGCGATGACGAGTTGTAATGCTTTATCCATCAGTCTTTTTGTCCGATCATTTCTATCATTCGATTCACAGCATATTCTGACGTAGAAACTGGTTCAACACCATCAATTTTCCAGGAATTGAATCCAAATAGCGGTTTTTCATATCCTAAAGTATAGGCAATCTCTGACAGGGTGCCAAATGACCCTTCCACAGCAACAGCGCCATGAACAGAACGAATAATAATGGCGTTTCGCAAATCTCCCATACCGGTCATGATTGGGATTTGGATATATGGATTGGCATCCATCCCATCCGCCTCCTTGAGGACACCCACCACGACGCCTCCAGCCTCATGGGCTCCTCGACTGGCGGCTTCCATCACGCCTGAGCCACCCCCTGTATAAAGAATTATGCCGTGTTCAGCCAGAAGCTTTCCAGTTTCGTAGGCAAACTGTAGTCCTTCGGGTGTTGCCACCCTTCCCCCGATGATAGCAACTCGTTTTGGGGATTTCACACTCATTATGGATTCAGACGATTGATCGTTCTGGGAAATGGTATTGTTTCGCGAATATGTTGTAATCCACATAGCCAGGAGACAACTCTTTCAACACCCAGACCGAATCCGGAATGTGGGAAGGAGCCATAGCGTCTAAGATCAAGATACCAGCTATAATCTTCCTCGGTAGCGCCATCCTTTTTAATGCGTTCTATGAGTAGATCTATATCATCCTCACGTTGTGAACCCCCAATGATTTCCCCGTATCCCTCTGGTGCCAGCATATCCAGTGCCATAGCCTGCTTGTCATTTTCAGGGTCGCGTTTCATATAGAAGGCTTTAATAGCAGCAGGATATCTGTGAACCATAACCGGTGATTCAAATTGATTGGAAATAATGGTTTCGTCCCCGCCGCCAAAGTCATCACCCCACTCAAACTCAACACCATTATCCTGCAAGATCTTAACTGCATCTGAATAAGAAATTCTTGGGAAAGGTTTCTGAATAGCCTGAAGCTTACTAATATCTCTTTCAAGTGTTTCCAACTCAGGTCGACGATGCTCAAGCACTTGAGAGACGATATAAAAAACAAAATCTTCAGCAACATCCATGTTCATATCAAGATCATAATATGCCATTTCAGGCTCGACCATCCAGAATTCAGTGAGGTGTCTACGTGTGTTAGATTTCTCCGCTCTGAATGTTGGACCAAAACAATAGATCTTTCCAAATGCGGCAGCCCCTACTTCCCCATAAAGTTGACCACTCTGGGTCAGATATGCCTTATCACCAAAGTATTCAGTCTCGAAAAGGGTTGCGGTTCCTTCAGTGGCAGCTTTCTGGAAAATAGGTGTGTCAACGAGCGTAAAGTCACGATCATCGAAGTAATCCCGAATGGCTTTGATGATCGTGTGACGTATACGAATAATGGCATGCTGCCGTTTGGAGCGAAGCCAGAGATGTCTATTATCCATGAGGAAATCGGTGCCATGCTCCTTTTTAGAAATGGGGTATTCTTCAGCGATGGCAACCATTTCCAATGATTTTACCAGCATTTCATAACCACCTGGTGAGCGTGGTTCTTCTTTGACCTCACCGGTTACGATCACAGAAGATTCTTGAGTAATACTGGATTTGAGCTCAAAAGAAGCTTCATCCGCGTCAAATTTGGTGACCACACACTGCATGATGCCTGTACCATCTCTGAGCAGTAGAAACCAGATCTTGCCCCCTTTGCGGATGTTATAAGCCCATCCTTTAAGCGTTACTGTCTCACCAACAAAATCTTTGGCGTTTTGTATAAAATATTCCTGTGTATCCTGTGTATGCATCAAATTCCTACCATTCTTCAGTCATCGATTCAATTATGAAATCGACCAGTTTCTCAATCGTTTCAGTGTACGCGTCCTCGCGCAACAATTTTTCATCATCACTTCGCCTGGCATTTTCGTCTTCACTAAAATAGGTTCCGAAAACAGTGAAGTTCTTTTTAAAGATCTCCGTATCGTGGATATGATCATACCAGATGACCTGCCCACGAAATTCAAGTCGATATTCTAAAATATTTTCGTTGGCATCAAAGCTATTAGGCTTGTCCGTCACACTATTAATTTTCCCTTCAATGTGTGAATCGGGGTTTTCTTTTGCCGAAAGTGGCAATAAGCGCTCCCGCAGCATTCGTTCGGTAAGTGCTTCTTCAATATCCGTCTCAACAGCAAATTCAGTGGTCAGATTCTTAAAGGTGATCAGTTCAACATCCTGAAGATGATCTGGTATGCTCCCCTTAAACGAATAAATCCCACATCCGCTCAAGAAAATGGCAATGGCTACAGCAAGACTACTTTTCCTTAACAATCTCATATTCCTTTATCTTTCTGTACAGCGTCCTCTCAGCCATCTCCAGCGCTTGAGCTGTCTTACGTTTATTGAAGTTAAATCGTTCCAGACTGCGAGTGATCAATTCCTTTTCCACCTGTGCCGCAGTAAGTGAGCCCAGCATTTGAGGATTAAGTATTGTAGGATTCTCGTCGTTCACGATTTCTTGAGAATGATCTGCGGGTAGTACTTCCAGTGGGTCATGATAATCTTCATCACCCTTTTCTCTTGTGGGATGTGTGGGGATACCCTCATCCAGCACAGTCTTCATTTCAGCTATCTCACGACGTAGCATGAATAACTGCTGCAGGATCAGCTCTCGCTCAGCCTGATCCACATTGCGGTCCAGTTTCACGGGTAGTAGCGGGTTGAGCTCGGTGGGGCTGGATTCGGCATTTAAATAGCGATAAATAACTTCGGTTTTTATCACACCACCTTTTTCAAGGATCACCATACTCTCGATAAAATTTTTAAGTTCGCGAATATTTCCCGGCCAACGGTGCTGACTCATCACTTTGAGAGCTCCTTCAGAAAAGCCCTTAAAGATTATCTGATTTCGGATAGCACAGTCACTGGCAAATTTATTGGCTAAAATTGCAATATCTTCTCGTCTATCCCGTAAGGATGGCACCGTAATTGTGATCGCTTTGAGACGGTAATATAAATCCTTTCGAAATGCGCCTGAATCAACTTCCTTTTCCAGATTTCTATTTGATGCAGCAACAATGCGAACATCAACCTTCATTTTGCTGGATGATCCCACAGGGAGGAATTCACCCTGCTCAAGCACCCGCAGAAGTTTAACCTGGGTTTCGAGAGGTGTTTCACCTATCTCGTCCAGGAATATTGTGCCGCCATCAGCTGATTGAAAATATCCTTTTCGATCACTTTGTGCGCCAGTAAAAGCGCCCTTTTTGTGTCCAAATAATTCACTCTCTATGATACCTGCAGGAATGGCACCACAATTCACAATAACGAATGGTTTATGGGCTCTTCTGGAATGTTTGTGAATCGCAGATGCAACCAGCTCTTTTCCAGAGCCACTTTCTCCTGCAATCAGTACGGAAATATCGGTAGGTGCAACCTGTTCTATGGTTTCCAGCATTGATTGAACACCGGCTGAT
Organism: uncultured Lentisphaeria bacterium; assembly: GCA_964630195.1. Taxonomy (GTDB): domain Bacteria; phylum Fidelibacterota; class UBA8477; order UBA8477; family JABMPR01; genus JABMPR01. The sequence continues at coordinate 138 of CAZVSF010000153.1, read as the reverse complement.
TTTCCCAGTATTCCAAATTTCTTCTGCAGGTTCTCTGTACGACTATTGTCAAAATACACAGTACTATCCATATCCATCACCGTTTCATTTCATTTTCAACTTTTTTGATCTCGTCTCTGATCATTGCAGCTAGAGGCG
>CAZVSF010000152.1:0-7768 GCA_964630195.1 uncultured Lentisphaeria bacterium | reverse complement strand
GCACAAGGCTGAAGGAAAGATCAGACCCTTGAGAGATTCAGAAAAGGAACAACAGAAAATTCTCAGGTACGTCGGCCTGGCGCTTCTGCTTGTTGGATTTCTTGTATTGTTGGGGATATTGATTTTGAGATAGGTGCCTTAATGCGTCAGGTACTGCCCGAAAAAATCCACTCGAAATTCTTAATATTTAGAACAAACGACCCTGCCAGGTATCCCGGTAATTGAGTTCCAGATCCATAAGGTGGGTGAGTTTAGGTATGTTATAGCCCCAGCGGGGGGCGATCAAAATCTCGTCAGGGGCATCACCAAATAAGCGCTGAATCACGATTTCAGGATTCAACCGCTCCAGAATGTCAGCCACCAATTCTATATACTCATCCGCTTCAAACAGAGGGAAAGGCTTGTCCTGGTATCTTTTGGCCAATACCGTTCCTTTGACCACATGGAGTTGATGGATCTTCAGGTAATCAAGACCGAGGTCATTCCCAGCCAGGCCAGTTTCCAGCATCATTTCTTTGGATTCAACTGGAAAGCCCAGAATAATGTGTCCGGCAACTTTTATCCCATATTGCCTGGTGAGTTCTACAGCCCTGATCACGGACTCATAGTCGTGACCACGATTCATCCACGCCAGGGTTTCATCATGGACAGACTCAATGCCATACTCCAGGGTTACATTCACCCGCTCATTCAACCCAGCCAGATATTCAAGCAAGGGCTCATCAACACAATCACTGCGTGTTCCAATATCCAAACCAACGACATTGGGATAATTCACAGCCTCCTCATACATCCGTTTCAGCTTGTCCAATTCATCATAAGTATTGGAATATGCCTGAAAATAGGCGATGTACTTTTGAACATCATAGCGGTCGATCATAAAGGGGATAGAGGCTTCCATTTGCAGGGGAATGGACATATCCTTGTTTATATAATGGGGGACGAAGCTATCATTATTACAGTATACACAGCCGCCTCGCCCTTTCGAGCCATCACGATTTGGACAGGTAAAGCCTCCATGCAAAGAAACTTTGCGGATCTTCTCTCCATAGGTCTTCTGGAGATAATAGTTATAGTTGTGGTAACGCCGATTCAACCAGATTTTTACTTGATTTCCGGCATCAGTTGTCGAATTTGCACTCATGTTAGTATTTAACCTGATTCACATCAATCATGTACTCCTTTTCGAGCAAGGAATCGCTAAAATTACAAAAAAGCAGGGAAATCCCTAATGTCCATGACCCTTCAAATACTCCTCATAATGACAATGGTCATGAATGTCTCCGCTCAAAATATAGTCAACCGTGTCAACCATCCGGATATTGATGAGCAAAGTGCCATCATCAAGAGCCAGACCTATGAAGATGTCTTTTGGGTATGCAATGATTCAGGTGATAAACCCTTTGTCTTTCCCCTGAACTCTAAGGGTGAACTGATCGTCCCGGATTTTATGCAAAAGCGTTACAAGGGAGAGAACATCGCAGACTATCCCGGAATCAAGATCCATAGCGCCAGCCTGCTCGACTGGGAAGCCTTGTCGATTCTGGGTGATACACTGATCATCGGTGATGTTGGTAACAATGGGAATGCCAGAAGAGATATGGGTATTTATCTCATCCCTGAACCCAACCCCAGAGCAAGTTATGAAACACGGCCCCTGGTCTGGCTGCCTGTTCGATTTGAAGATCAAACCAGTTATCCCCCTGATTCCTGGGAGTTTGATTGCGAATCTATTTTTACATTCAAAGGTAACATCTATTTTCTGACAAAACATCGGGCAGATCAAAACGTGCACAAGCCCGCTGCGTCAACCAAACTATATAGAATGGAAACACGTTTTACGGATCGAGCAAATGTTCTGAAACTCATTGACCGAAAAGATGATCTCGGGGGATGGGTGACGGATGCCAGCATAGCTCCCGATGAATCTGCCATGGTCTTTTTAGCACAAAATCCCTTTGCGACCATCATATACTATTTTCCCAGCCCAAAACGAGGGGATGATTTTTTATCCCAAAAACCCAGGACATATAACTTGCTGAAGGCAGATCAGGCTGAGGGTGTCTGCTTTAAGGATCTGGAAACTATTATCGTTACAAACGAGCAACGGGATTGGTTTGAAATCCCACTCTCTTCATTTAGCAAATAACTTATCCCAGGAAAACAATATGAAATATGACCATAAAGCTCATCGGAAAAAGTATATATCAGGAGATTTTACCATCAGTGGTGCTCAAAAGAATTATGCACCAGATCTAAAGCTTGAACCTGTGCATACTGAGCTCCATCTCAGCGTCGATCTGAAGGATCGTACAGCAGCCGGGCATGGCTTGATCACCTTAAGATCAAATGTAGCCGGAGAACATTGTATCAATCTGGATGCAGTTGATTTTGAGGGATTAAAAGTAAGTGACCTTAGCGAAAAGGGATTGGACTACAGCTATGATGATCTGAAGATAAAGCTGACCTTTGATAAACCATTTAAAGCAGGGGAAGAATGCATTGTGCGCGTTGATTATCGGGTTCAAGATCCCATATCAGGCTTGCAGTTCGCTTCACCGGATGAGCAACGTCCAGATTTCCCTTTATTTGCTATCACGGACAATGAAACAGAGCGAGCGAGGTACTGGTTCCCCTGTGTCGACTTCCCAACTATTCGATCGAAAATGGATTATTTTCTGACTGCACAAGAGGATCTCATTATTCTGGCCAATGGGGCACTGGTCTCCGAAAAAATAAATGATGGCAAGAAGACAGCGCATTGGAAGCTGGACTATCCCTGTCCCAGTTATCTCGCCTGCTTTGCTATCGGCGAGTTCTCCGTCTATGAGGATGAACCCTTGAGGGACATCCCCATCGCCTTCTTTGCGGATAAATCCTACTCGCCTGAGCAATTAAAGCGAACATTTGAACCCACCCGCAAGATGTTGGTCTGGATGGAAGAAAAGCTGGGAATGCCTTTTCCATATCCAAAGTATTTCCAGATCGCTGGCAGGGAGGTCGGAGGGGCCATGGAAAATATTTCGCTGGTTTCCTGGGACGACAAGTTCATGCTGGATGATACCATGGCTAAAGAGTTGAAATACATCATGGACCTGATCAATGTTCATGAGATGTCCCACTCCTATTTTGGTGATGCTGTGGTTGCCTATGATTTCGCCCATGTCTGGCTAAAAGAGAGTTGGGCAACCTACATCGAGTCTGTGTGGTTGGAAGACTCCCAGGGTGTTGATGCTATGCACTGGCAACTCGCTGAAGAGGCGAAGGATTATATCAATGAGGCAAAGAACAACTATGTTCGACCTATCATCACCAGGGAATATGATCATAGCTGGAATATGTTTGATGGACACCTCTATCCAGGAGGGGCCTGGCGTCTTCACATGCTGCGCCAGTTTGTGGGAGATGAAAATTTCTGGAAAGGTGTTCAGGACTACGTCAATACCTACGCAGCCCACACAGTGAAAAGCATTGATTTTCAACGATGTATTGAGAAGCATTCAGGCTTGAATCTGGATGGTTTTTTTGACATGTGGTTTAGATCCAAAGGGTACCCCATTCTCAAAGCTGGTTTTGAGTTTAACAAGAAAAAGGGTCTTGGAAAATTTACTTTCGAACAAACTCAGGTAGATGAAAAAAGGGGTATAGACCTCTTTAACATGGATCTCGAAATTGGCTGGCAGGATAGCAAAGGTGTTGATCATCTGGAAAGCGTCAAACTCAGCAAGGGTACACAGATCATTACGATCAAAATGGATGATCCTGCCCATATTGTGCTGGATCCCCATATGAAAGCTCTCTTTGAAGCTGATTTTAACCCTGGAGACGATAAACTGCGCCACCTTCTGGCACATGGCAAAACTGTGCGTGGCTTGATGCAAGCCATGACCGAGCTAGCCAAAACTGGTAAACGGAAGAATCTTGAGGCTATCAGTGATTTTCTGTCTAAGGAAGAACGCTGGGGACTAAGAATTCATGCCTACAGATGCCTGGGGGATGTAGGTAATGAGTATGCCTATACCCATCTTGCCAATCTGCTGGCTTCTGAGAAGAACTCCATGGCCATTGAGGCGGCCGCACAAGCCTGTGGTGCCCATCGCAACACATCATTGAGAGATAGCATTCTTTCCAGATTAAAAGATGGAGATCTTCCCTACAGGGGAGAAATGGCTCTCCTGGCGAGTTTGGGCAAGCAGGGCAATGAGAAAGATGTTCCACTCCTGACAGAGTATGCGAAAAAAACTGGGTGGAGAAATCTGGTGCGTGCTGGTGCTTTGCTTGGTTTAGCCGCCATTCGAAGTGAAGCAGCACTTAAGGTTTTGTTGGAAAATGTGGATGATGCTGTCCATTTTTATGACGAGAAGGTGGCGCGTCTGGCAGCTCTGACAGCCATGAAGGAATGGATGCCCACCTATTTACAAAAGCAGATCACTGCGGCTGTGTGCAAAGCAACAGAAGATCCCAGCTATCCCGTACAGATCAATGCTGCTCGCAGTTTGGGTACTTTGAAAGAAAATGCGGGATTACCAGCACTTCAAGCATTGAAGTCATGTCTCCCAGTTCAGGATCATCCCCTGGTTCAGCGCCAAATATTGGCCATTCAAGCATCGAGTGATGGATCAGAGTCTAAGAAATTGCAAAAACAGCTGGATGATCTCACGGAAAAATTGAATGGTCTGGAAAAACGTATGCAGGAGGTTGAATCTGAAGAGTAGGATTTCCAGGGCATTTTTTTGGTCCATACTCATTCTGAGCCTTTTGATGACTGCTTGCGATAAGGAATCGCGAATTCTCGTCATTGAACTTGATATAGCGGAACTGGTTTGTATGGATGGACAAAAGATTTTTGAGGGTCGTATTCTTGAGTTAGACGGGATAAAATCAGTATCTGCCAATATTCAAACCCAAAAAGCCCAAATACATTTTCGTGAGCATGAGGTTTCAGCGAAAGAAATAGAAGCACATCTTGCTGCTTTTGGTTTCACAATTGATGGCGTAGCTGGCAATAAAGTAGCCAGAGGCCGCCTGCCCCAATGCTGCTTTAGCCAAATGCTCTAGTAGACAATCAAGGACAAACATGATCACACAGGAACAATTCAGATCGTATTTTGATGTGGTGGAAAAACGATTGTTTTTCAACCATGCAGCCTATAGCCCAATCTCTCGTCCTGTTGTTGCAGCCATTAATGAATATTTCGAACACCGCCAGTACGGTAACCCTCAATCATGGAATATCGCTGAGGAACATATGGAGGGACTGAGGTCGAATTATGGCCAACTGGTGGGTGTTCAGGCAGAACGCATTGCACATATGTCAAATACGGTCTCGGGTGTGAATGTACTGGCGAATGGATTGGACTGGAAAGCGGGGGACCATATCCTGCTCTACGCAGATGAATTCCCCTCCAATGTGATGCCATTTCTAAACCTTAAAGACAGGGGTGTAGAGGTTGAATTTTTATCTGCACCAGGTGGTAAGGTTCTTCCGGAGCTTTTTGAGGCAGCCATTAAACCACAAACCAGGCTTATTTCCGTAAGCAGTGTCCAATATTTAACAGGCTACCAGGTCGATCTAAAAACCCTATCACAAATATGTCATGACCATGATATCATTTTTTCTGTTGATGCCATCCAGTCTGTGGGAGTGATCCCAACAGATGTCATTGACTCAGGAATCGATTTTATGGCCGTCGGTGGACACAAATGGATGATGTCGCCTCTGGGTACCGGTTTTCTCTATGTGTCGGAAGCACTTCAATCCCGTCTGAAGCTGGTCCATCGAGGATACATGGGTCACGTAAACCCCATTGATTTTGGTAATTTTGATCAGGCGCTAAGCCCCCACGCCAGACGCTTTGAACTCGGTGCCTTTAATGCCCCTGGAATGGCGGGCGCTGAAAAAGCCACCAGCCTGTTACTGGATTGCGGTATTGAGAGCATCTATGGCCACGTTAGAGCACTCATTAATCAATTCACCTGGGGTCTTGAAGCGCTTCCTTATCGATTCATGTATGAATTTGATGAAAACGAACAAAGTAGTATTTGCATGTTTACGCATGGGGATCCCACCAGAAATGAAGATATTTTTATAAAGTTAACCGAATCAGGAGTGAACATTTCTTTGCGTGGTGGAGGCTTGAGATTTGCCCCGCATTACTATAACACTTCTGAAGAAGTAGAACAATTTCTCATGCTTTTAAAAGCGTCGGGGTAGCTACCAGATGGAACCAATTTGCACTGGGTGCGTTGATGAATAATCAACATCTTATGGATGAAAATTGGAAGATCTAACGAGGTATCAGTCATGAACCGATCCAAAAGAATATTCATAATTCTAACCATCGGATTATTAATTCTTCATTGTGTGAAGGAGGAGCATGCACCCCTTTCTCTTGCTAAAATTCCGATAACTACTGTATCGCCAGAGGCTCTCAGTGAATACCAGCAGGCAATGGCTTTTAGCAATAAGCTGCAACGGGTTGAAGCGGCAGCTCATTTTCGTGCAGCCCTGGAGCATGACCCTGGCTTTGCTTCAGCCTGGCTTAATCTGGCTTTTGTTTCACCGGGTACTCAATTATTTGTTTCAGCATTAGATTCTGCAAAAGCCTATGCTGAATCCGCCAGTGAAGGTGAGCAACTCATCATTCTGGCTGCCAAATATGGTTTTGAAGGAAATAATAATAAACAGGAAGATACCCTCAAAAAGCTTGTGGAAATGTATGGGGGTGATGAAAATGCTCATCTGCTCCTGGGGAATTACTATTTTGGGTTACGACAGTACCACCGGGCCATCAGCTCCTATATACAAGCGACTGAGGCGAATATTAATCTAGCGATCGTTCATAATCAACTTGGCTACTGTCAGAGGGCGCTTGGAAACTATGGTGAGGCTGAGAAAGCTTTTAAGTTCTATATCAAGTTGAATTCTAAAAATCCTAATGCCTATGATTCTTATGCAGAGCTCCTCATGGAGATGGGCAGATTTAATGAATCGATTGAATTCTATGCGAAGGCGTTGGAACATGATCCTAATTTTGTTTCAAGCCATATTGGGATTGCCTGCGACTATTCTTTTTTAGGTGAACCGAAACGTGCCAGAAAACAGCTGCAGATTTTAAAGCAGATCGCCAGGAATAATATCGATACACGTCGCGCAATCTTCACCGAAGCACTTACTTATGTGTGTGTGGGCAATATTCCACTGGCTATTGAAACCATACAAAAGAGTTATAAGCTGTCTGAAGAGGACCAGGATGTTGGGAATATGGCCAATGATCTGGTTATTCTTGGTAAGCTTTACCTTGAAATGAATCTTCCTGACAAAGCACTTGCCAGCTTCAATAGATCCATTGAAGTCATTGATCATTCCTCCCTACCGCAGGCTGTAAAAGTCAATGCCAGAACCACACATCTTTTTAATCTTTCAACTGTTTTTGCAGCTAGGGGTGATATGGAAGAGGCCTGGGAAACATCATATCTCTTTGCTGAACAGGTGGGAATCAGGAAAAATCCGATCCAGATCAATCTGATATCGCAGCTGAATGGTATAATTGCTTTGGCTGAAGAAGATTACCAAAGGGCTATTGATGAACTGGGAAATGCCAATCAGTTAAATCCTTACAATCTTTTCAGGATTGGAGAAGCTTATGCTGGATTAGGCAATCTTGAAAGAGCAGCAAGCTACAAGCTGCAGGCTGAAGAATTAAATGTGCTGAATAGTATGGATCAAGCCGTCGTGTTGAGTAAAACGAAATACAGTAAAACCGAG
>CAZVSF010000151.1:0-7855 GCA_964630195.1 uncultured Lentisphaeria bacterium | reverse complement strand
TGACGACTCCCATCCACCTGGTAGCTCTCCCATCGACTCCCCATGGAAAAGGTAAGTTGATGTAATCTTTTTTCCAGCAGCAGGAAGGATGCGAGAGAGCTACTAGTGTGCTCTCCAAAGATCTCAGCCTCCACCCCATTCTGCTGCATACTCAAGCCCAAAATACTGGTGAGATTGTTCGCCCAGGATTTACTGGCCTGTATTTCCTCATAGAAACGACTCTCGCTGGAGTAATTTGGATCTGCCCCAAAATTATCCCATTTATTCCAATAAGCACTGCCCTTGGTCTTGATGACCAGATCAGGTGAGTAGACATAATTATAATGCCCATTGAGGACAACTTTTCGACCCTGCGTTCCATCCAGGGATGACCCTTCAGGCGCTTCAAATGGGCTGGCTGAACTCTTCCATATAGATGTTAATCCTGCCTTATCATCAAGGATATTCACAAAAATAGCGGCGGAGTGAGCGCTGTTGAAATTCAATTTCAATTTAGCAGAAATGTTGATTGCTTCCTCCCAATTCAACTCCATAAAGCCATCATCACTTCTTTTTTGAACCCTGATCCAGAAGGCATGATCTCCAATGCTGCGAGAATGAGAGATCTCTGCATTATAGAGCAAACCTCGAGATTCACGCCAACGCCATTCATCAAATCTGGGCTGGCTGTACATACCCAGTTTTGTCGATATTCTGGTCTCGGGCTCTCGTGGAGCGTTACGGGTAATTATATTCACCACGCCACCCATGGCGCTGGATCCGTACAAGGCTGACCCACCGGACTTCACGATTTCGACCCTGTCAATCTCTGAAGTGGGGATGGTCGCCCAGGTAACATTCCCGGCAGCACTCCCCAACATGGGAATCCCATCCAGCAGGAGTAATGATCTCGTCCCGGCCCCCATGGTGTAGCCCGAGGTACCACGAATATTCAACTGTCCCTTGATGGTAGAAACCCCTGATTCATAGCTCAGAATATCCACCATATTGACGACTGCTTTTGCCTGTATTTCTCTTGGACCGATAGCGGCTACTGAAAAGGGAGATTCAAGGATGTCCTGTTCTTTTCGACTTGATGTGACTACCACCTGTGGAGAGGCGAGAACATTGGATTTCAATAAAATCGATAGGTCGGTCTGAACACCAGCTACCACTGCCACTTTTTTAGCATTGTGAGGAGCATACCCCATCATCGAAAATGAGAGTGTGTATTCACCGGGATCAATATCAGCCAATTGATAGTATCCATCAAGATTGCTGGATGTTCCCACATAACTCCCCTGAATCTGGATATTCACCCCGGGAAGCCCTTCTCCAGTACGAGAGTCCGTCACCCGGCCTCTCACTTCGCCAGAGGATTGTCCAAATAGCGGGCTCAGTAATCCTGCAAACATAATGATCAGACATTGTCTGAGCCTTGATGGGTTTGCCAAATAATTAAAAAATATTTTCATGCGATTGGTGAATATAGAGTTGTTGCCAAAGGCAGACAATGTGAAAAGGGGAAATTAACGCACCGATTGACGCTTATTCAAATAAGCCAATAGAGCAATATCAAGGGGCTGATCCGTGGTCAAGGGGACATAATCAACATGCTGCTCCCGACTCCTGGCCCCCAGAATGGTTCTGAATTGATCCACAGCAGTTTGATAGTCCCGCTGGATATGCCAGGGCTCCGTAGCCATGACTTCCCCTGATTCCATATCTTTGAATTTGGCTTGAGCATCAAAAGCAAAATCAACTTCACGAGGATCTAAAATGTGGAATGCCAGCACTTCGTGGCGATCATGCCTGAAGTGTTTAAGTCCATTGAGAATATTGTCCAGATCATCAAGCATATCTGATATAATGATCACCAGACCTCTTCGATTGATGCGCTCAGCCAGATGATGTAAACTATGACCGATGGCAGTTTCCTCACCCGGTTCAACATGTTCAAGATGACTGAGAATATTGTTGAGCATAGAGGGGCGTGAAGAAGGACGGATATGGGTTCTGATCTCCGTATCAAACAGGGTGAGACCAACGGCATCCTGTTGCCTGAGCAATAGATAGGTCAGGGCTGCAGAAAGATAGCTGCCATACTGCAATTTGGTGATCTCCCCGGAACCATAGGACATTGATTTGGACATATCCAGCATGAGGTGAGCTTTGAGATTGGTTTCTTCTTCAAATTGTTTGACATAGAAGCGATCTGTTTTTCCATAGAGCCGCCAATCCAGATAGCGCAGATTATCCCCGGGTCCATAGGCTCTGTGCTCGGCAAACTCCACGGAAAAACCATGGTAGGGACTCTTATGCAGCCCAACAATGAATCCTTCAACCACCATGCGAGCTCTCAGCTGCATATTTGCCAGGGTCGCCAGGGTTGTGGGATTCAAATATTTCAGTTTATCGTTTGCCACGTTTTTCTTACTCCTGTACTCTGCAACTCAAAAGGGGTTTACCAGTGCCATGCGCAGGTAGGATCTATCCCAAAAAGTCTCACCACCATCACTATCGATATTTGCCCAATAGTCTGCATCACCGCCCCAGCCATAGGCCAGAGTAATGAGAGGAAGTTTGGCAAAGCTAAGATCAAATTTGAACTCGGCACCGTAGGTATTCAAGGCAGTGTTGGATTCCGGAATATATCCAGAATCATAAAACAGTGCTGTTGTGATATTTTTAACGCCCAGACCAAAAAACGCCAGGGGTACATTCTCAAACAGAGGCATCCGCAATTCAGCCACAGAGAAAATAAGTTCACTGGCTGGATATTGACCAACTTGTCCACGAAGGCTATACGATTCAGGTGCGTCCAGCAGACCTGTACTTCGGATGGTCGTCATATACTGGGTTGAAAAATATATGGAGCCAGATTCGGAAAAACCCAATTCATCCTGAATCAAAATATCCCCGGACTGCCCAACATATTTCATGCGCCCATATAGGACCAAAGGCGATTTGGGTATCTGATAATTAAAAAAGCCTTCCAGCCAATATTGGGAATAATTGTTCTCCCCCCAGATATTTGACACTGCCTTCTCGGCATGGGCAAGGAATCCAATCCCATCACGAGGTAGAAAATAAGAATCTGCATGCGGTCTCTGTGATTTCCAGCTGTAGGTGAAACCAATATTGAATTCATCCGTGGTCGGGGTTGGGACTTCCTCACCACTTTCTGGATCTGTGATCTCCTTTATGCCAATGGGTTCTCGATTTACCATTTGGAACTTCCACAACAGGTTATGATTGGAGGAGAGTGATTGTCCTGTATTCATGGGAATACTGGCGGCAAACCCCAGCCCGTCGCGGTTTTCAACAAAGCCATATCGGTAGGAATTGTAAATATTCAAAGTCAGGTTTTTCATTCCATAAAAATGAAGGACTGGTAAAAATTGGAGATTTGTATAGCTGAAATAAGCACCGTAATAATCGTCTAAATATGGAACCACAGCCCCTGCCTGAAATACCTGCTTCCCCAGTGCATCCTCAGCAGCACCCAGTAAGATCAGTGCATCACCAAAGGGCCAGAACATCTTTATAAGTGGTCGAATTGTTTTTAAGGGCCGATATCTGTCCTGAGCTTCAATGGTAACCTCTTTGGAATAATCAATATCCGGGACTTCAATATCTGGTGCTTTGCTTCGCCAACCATTAAAGGGCTGGCGTATTTGCAGTCCCAGAATTGGTGCTTCGCGTGATGCATCCACAGCGCGAATACGAACCGTATCCACATCGCCAAGGGTAGAGGCTATAATGCTGTTTGAATCAGGAAGTCTTTGTCTGGAATAGATCCCCTCGGCAACATCCGTCATCTGGGTAATGCCCAGGCTATCCAGATCAACATGGAATAGATTGGGTGTAGAGTTGCGGTAAGACGTATATATAATGGCTGTTCCATCTGCTGACCATACGGGATAAACATCTTCCTCGGGGTCATCGGTCACTTTCATAAAATTTTCACCATCACGGTCCATGATGGCAATGTCCACATCCCCCTGGACATCCTGGATCATAAACGCCAGCCTTGCTCCATCGGGAGATAAATCAAGATCCTGGATTTGAACATCCCCTGAGAAGTGACTGATCTGAAGCCGCTTGCCTGTCTGCAGATCCTGATAGAAGATCTGAGTGGTCTCACCAGGATGTGCGACAAAGAACACACCTTTCCCATCGTGAGAAAAGGTAGGGTGAAGCGCCCTGAAGTTTTTGGTTAACCAACGCTTTTGATGCGTATTTACATCGACAAGGATCAGGTCATTCAATAGCGATCCGTGCGTACCGCGATGATACTGGGCCAGGATGATCTGTTTTGAATCAGGAGACCAGGCAGGATCTCCATTGAAACGTCCATAATGAATTTCATGCACCTCGCGTGTTGAGTCTGTGGTTTGTAGATATACCCCATAGTCCTGCGTCTTCTTGTCCCGTCGACCAACCACGGCAATCCGCTTTGCATCAGGCGAAATCGAAGCACTCATTACTCTGGCAAATCCAGGCAGTGGTAAGGGTTTACCCACTTCCTCGATGGTTTCCTTTTGAGCTTTATAGCCATAATAATATGTGTTCATGACACGACGCCATTCCTCGTCAAAATCAGACAACGACTGTCCTGTTACTTCCTTAAAGGCAGTTTTGAAATCATACCAATAGGGATACTTCCGGGCCTCTTTCTGTAAATAAAGTCGGTGATCGGAAATTTTCACCAGGGTCGAGTCGCCATACTTCCAGGCAAGATAGAGTACTTTTGCATAGCCATCGTCATGGGCATTCAATTGGTCCATGGTGTTGCGATAGGTATGAATTTTCATTCTGGAATCACTACGACCCACGCGCCAGACTTCGGTCATGTACTCAGCCATACCCTCAAGCCACCAACCCGGGATTGAAAGCTGTCCCAGGATACCAGCCCAGGTACGTTGTGACTGAAATTGGACGACATGTTGAAATTCGTGTGTCACAACCAGCTTCAGCCACTTGTCTGACCCACCAAAGTGAGCGGCGACATCATTCTGACTCACCCAGATAAATATTTGATTGCTGGGCATGGCAAAGCCGTTCATGATCTCGTCTTCAGCAGAAAGCGTGATATCTGTTTTACCAAAGTCGTCCACCTGCAGTTGATCCAGGATCACCTGATAGCTTTGTTCAGCGATCTGAGCTGCCTTATAGGCTATTGAATCGATTCCCTGATGGAAGTGGATGTTGAAATGTTCTGTCTCCAGGGTCTGCCATTTCAATTCTGGATGGGTTCGCTGATTCATTACCCACATACCCTGAGCTGATACGCTCTGTGTGTAGAGCAAAAGGACCAGAATTGTTGCCCATTGAATGATCATACAAGGGGTGAAATATCTACCAACTGTCTTCGCGAGGGTTTGTGTCCTGGGCCGAGCTGTCTTGCTGAGGTTCTCGAAGCTCACGAAGCCTGGGGCTTTCTCTCCTTCGAGAGCCTCAGGATGACGAAACCGGAAGTTGTGCCTACACAAGTACATTTGTTGGCGAATTGACTGCTATAACAGTTTTTTTATTATCTCATCAACTGAGACACCATCAGCCTCAGCATTAAAATTTGTCAAGACACGATGTCGCAATACGGGGAGGGCAACAGCTTTCACATCATCTATGGAAGGTGTGGGATTACCCGTCATTGCAGCCCGGGTTTTTGCGCCCAGGATAAGATACTGTGATGCTCGCGGTCCGGCACCCCAGCCAACCCATTTTTGAACAAAGTCCGGTGCACCAGCTGCTTCAGGTCGGGTTTTGGCAACAAGATCCACAGCGTAATCGATGACATTGTCTGCCACGGGAACTCGACGAATGAGGTCCTGGTAATCCATAATGGCCTTTCGGTCGAGAATTTTACTCAATTGAGCTGACGCCCCTGAGGTTGTTTGATTCACGATCTGGCGCTCTTCATCACGGCTGGGATATTCTACCCTCAAATTAAACATGAAGCGATCTAGCTGAGCTTCCGGGAGTGGATACGTTCCTTCCTGCTCAATGGGGTTCTGGGTTGCCAGCACAAAAAATGGTTCATCCAGAACATAGCTTTCTACACCTGCAGTCACCCTGTGCTCTTGCATGGCTTCCAGAAGCGCTGCCTGGGTTTTGGGTGGTGTGCGATTGATCTCATCGGCGAGAACGATGTTTGCAAAAACAGGTCCTTTGACAAATCGGAATTCCCTTTTACCGGTGGTATGATCTTCCTCAATGATGTCTGTACCTGTAATATCAGAAGGCATTAGATCTGGCGTAAATTGAATGCGTGAAAATGAGAGATCCAGGACCTCAGCCAGGCTTTTTATCAACAGGGTCTTTGCGAGTCCTGGTACACCCACCAAAAGCGCGTGGCCTCTGGATAGCATGGCGATAACCAACTGTTCAATCACGGCATCTTGACCCACAATTGCCTTGGAGAGTTCTTTTTTTAATCCCTCAAACGCCAGAACCATTTCATTTAGTTTTTTAACATCATCAGTCATATTTTTTCACATCCTCCGGGGAAGCTATTTTTTTCAGTAATTGATCCATATTTGTCTCCCTGAGCCCGTCGAAGGGTCTTCGGACAAGTTTTAACCAATTTTACTCAGCTTTCTCTCCTTCGAGAGCTCTTCGGTAAACTCAGTGACCCCATCAGGATGACGAAAGCTTCATTTAAACGCATACAGAGTAACACCATCTTATTATTCACTGGGAAGTTATTTGTTCATAGGGTTGATAAAATAAAAATCCCCCGATAAATCGAGGGATTTTAAGGTTTATATAAGAAATCAGCCTAAGCTTCAGGATAGACGCTAACCTGTTTTCTTGTGCGGTCTTTACGTTCAAAGGTCACAAAACCGTCAATTTTTGCAAAAAGGGTATCATCACCACCGATACCAACATTCTGACCGGGGTGAATGGCGGTTCCACGCTGACGTACTATAATACTTCCAGCAGAAACGAATTCTCCACCATAACGTTTTGTACCCAGTCGCTGAGCATGACTCTCGCGACCATTTTTGGAGCTACCAACACCTTTTTTATGAGCCATTGCTACTCTCCTTTTTTAGCGGCCGGTTTAGCTGCAGCCTTTTTAGCGGCTGGTTTCTTAGCAGCTGGAGCTTTCTTCGCTGCGGGCTTTTTGGCGGCTGTTGCCTTTTTTGCTGCTGGCTTGGCTGCTTTTCCTTCAGCCTTAGCCTTTGCGGCCGGTTTCTTGGCAGCAGGTTTTGCCGGTGCAATACCTTCTACCTTAATCTGTGTAAAACCCTGGCGGTGTCCCTGTTTCTTCTGGTAACCCTTGCGGCGTTTCTTCTTGAAGACGATGATTTTCTTAGCGCGACCGTGAGCCACAACTGTTCCGTCGATGTCAACATTGGTTAGCTCAGGTGTGCCAACCTCAAGACTTGTACCGTCAGAGTAAGCCAGTACGCGCTCAACATTGACCTTTTTACCAGGCTCAACTTTGAGTGTCGGAACGTTCAGGACCATGCCAGGTTTCACCTTGAACTGTTTCCCTGCAATTTGGATAATTGCGTACATAACTTTATCTCCTTTATTAAAAAGCCAGCGAATATAGACGGCACCCATACGGGTGTCAACGGATTATCATCAATTTTTATTGGCTTTATAAGTCAGAATTATGGTTTAGCTCTCCACATGCTCTGACATAGTACGTTCGCACTGGAACTGAACCATACTTACGGGGAATTTATGATATCTATCTTTATCAATTAAACTGGATCGTATATAACCCAGGGTTTTGAACCAGATTCCCTAGCCGAGCAGATCCTTTGATGCTTTATAAATGGCCTCTGCGGTCATTCCAAATTTTTCAGCAAGGATACCACCAGGCGCGGAAGCACCGTAGTGGTCAATTCCCAATATT
>CAZVSF010000150.1:0-7943 GCA_964630195.1 uncultured Lentisphaeria bacterium | reverse complement strand
TACAGGAATTTGCCAACCCCATGACATCTGCAATATCAAGATTTTTGTTCCACCTTTCCCTTGCCAAGACAGGGGGGGTGCCGATATATTGCGCGGCTTTTTAAGGAGAAGAAGTAAGAGATGAGTTTTGCCAAAAGAATCAATGCTTTACAGCCCTCAGCTACGATGGCTGTAATAGAAGCTGCAACCCGGTTGCGGGAACAGGGCGTTGATGTCATCTCCTTCGGTGCCGGGGAACCCGATTTTGATACCCCCGCCCACATCATTGAGGCTGGGAAACAGGCACTGGACCAGGGGCACACTCGCTATACTTCTGCATCGGGAACAACAGCCCTTAAACAGGCGATCTCAAAAAAATTGTTAAATGATAATTCGCTTCGATACGAGCCTGACCAAATCGTCGTATCCAATGGTGCCAAACATTCTTTATTCAACATCATGATGACCCTTTTTGAAAACGGTGATGAAGTTCTCATTTTGGTTCCGTACTGGGTGACTTACCCAGAAGTGGTCAAATTGAGTGGTGCCAAACCGGTGTTTGTTGAAACCCATGAAAAAGATGGTTTCCAGATTACCCGCGAGCAATTACTTAGCAGTGTTTCTGAAAAGACCAGGGGTGTTATTATTAATACACCTTCCAATCCAAGTGGTTGTGTCCTCAATCGGGAAAGTCTGCAAGCCATCGTGGATGTTGCCACATCAAAAGATTTGTGGATAATCAGCGATGAATGTTACGAAGCACTTGTCTATGAAGGGGAACATTTGAGTCTGGCTGGATTTGAAGGTGCCTATGAGAAGACCATTACTGTACAAACCATGTCAAAAGCCTTTGCCATGACTGGCTGGCGAATCGGCTACACGGCATCGTCGCAGGAACTCGCTTCCGCCATGGGTAAATTTCAGGGACAGGCTACGGGTTGCCCCAACTCGATTGCCCAGTTCGCTTCGGACACCGCTTTGAGTGTTGATCCCCAATTCTTAAGTGAATGGCGAGCCCAATTTGTTGAACGTCGCAATTATATGGTCGAGGCACTCAATAATATGACGGGAATCTCTTGCATCATGCCAGCAGGTGCCTTCTATGCCTTTCCAAAGGTTTCAGATCTCTTTGGGAAGCAGGCCGATGGTGTTGAGATTAAAAATGACATGGATCTGACAAAATATTTATTGGATGAAGCTCATATTACAGTTGTTCCGGGCTCTGCTTTTGGAGCGTCAGAACACGTTAGACTGTCCTATGCCACATCCTTGGACGCGATAAAAAGAGGTTTGAGCAGATTTGCTGAAGCCGTTGCAAAATTGAATTGATGAAGGGAGTACCCATAAAATGAAACCAGGAATCCATCCTAAATACGAGCTGCACAAGGTTTCATGTGCCTGCGGAAATAGTTTTGAGACCTACACAACTGTTGGTGAACTGCATATAGAAATTTGCAATGCGTGTCACCCATATTTTACCGGAAAGCAGAAATTGCTGGATACGGCTGGTCGTATCGACAAGTTCCGTAAAAAATATGGAACCGCTGAAAAAGCGAAATAGATCCATATTATTGCTGATTTGATGCCAAAAAGCTCATTTCGCGTACTTATTCAGGCTTTTCTAGCTGCCCAGCAAAGCATACTGGTTGGTGGCCAAGCCATCATCGAAGGTGTGATGATGCGGGTGCCTGGTGCCTATGCTATTGCAGTAAGGAACCCCAAGGGCGAGATCATTACCAGACGTCAGGAGTTCAGGTCACTCACTGAGAAATATACGCTGTTTAAAAAACCAGTGATCAGAGGTATTATTGCGCTTTTTGAGTCCATGAAAATGGGTATCGCAACACTCAATGAGTCTGCTGATATTGCCTATGAAGAAGATAGCTCGGCGGAATTAACACTCAAGGACAAGGTATTATCATTTCTTGGGACGGTCCTGGCTTTGGGGATTGGGCTGGGTCTGTTTTTTGTCACTCCGCTGTTTGTGACAGGCAATTTGCTGCATCTCTCAGAAACTGCCTTCACCTTCAATGTGGTTTCCGGTATCATCCGAATTTCTCTCTTTCTCTTATATCTGTGGGGTATTTCACTTCTGGATGATGTCAAACGTCTATTTCAATATCATGGTGCCGAGCATAAGACAGTTTATACCTTTGAGGCTGGCAAATCCCTCGATCTTGAATCGGCAAGACCCTTTCAGACTCAACACCCCAGATGTGGCACCAGTTTCATATTTATTGTCTTGCTGTCATCGATACTCATGTTTGCGATCATTGATAGCATTGTAAAGATGTTTGCTGGCGAAATGACCCTGCAAATTAGACTACTCACCCATTTGCCATTGATTCCAGTCGTTGCAGGTGTGGGCTATGAAATTTTAAAACTCAGCTCAAAATATCGTCATATTGCCTGGGTAAGAGCGCTGGCAGCACCTGGTATCTGGCTGCAGAATATTACGACCAGAGAGCCAGATGATGATCAACTCACGGTTGCTCTGGAGTCACTTAAATTTGCTTTTGGAGATGATCTGGCGAAGTATCAGGGGAAATCATACGTTGCTGAGGCCATCGACTAATGCTACTGGATAAACTTCCTGCGCTCAAAATAAAATTCAAAGAACTGGAGGGTCAACTTTCTGACCCGGACCTCATGGCAAATAATCGCAAATATGCCAAAATAGCTCGGGAGCATAATGAATTGTCTCATGTTCTGGAAGTCTTCCAGAGCTATGAAGAACTGATGACCAGTATCAGTGAAGGTGAATCGATTCTGCAAGGTGATGATGACGAGCTCAAGGAAATTGTGCGTGACGAACTTGATGATTCTCTGGCTGAAAAAGCCAAACTTGAAGATGATCTAAAAATTCTCCTCATACCCAAAGATCCATTGGATCAAGGATCTGCAATACTTGAGATTCGTGCAGGTGCCGGAGGCGACGAGGCAGCCCTGTTTGCTTCGGATCTGGTTCGGATGTATCTGCGCTATACCGAAACCAATAATTGGAAGTATGAATTTATCACCCTGAATGAATTGGGTGGTGGGGGAACCAAGGAAGCCATCATCCAGGTGACGGGTGAGGGTGTCTACGGTACTCTGAAATTTGAGAGTGGTGTCCATCGCGTTCAACGCATTCCCCAGACAGAGAGCAGTGGCAGAATTCACACTTCCGCAGCGACAGTTGCCGTCCTGCCAGAAGCAGAGGAGGTGGACGTAGAGATCAATGCCGGTGATCTAAGGATTGATACCTTCCGTGCCAGTGGCGCTGGAGGGCAGCATGTCAATAAAACTGAATCCGCAATTCGAATCACGCATATGCCATCAGGTATGGTGGTTTCCTGTCAGGATGAATCATCACAGCACAAAAATAAAGACAAGGCGATGAAGGTTTTGCGTGCCAGACTGCTTGCAGCAGAGCATGAGAAACAGGATAGTCAATTAGCTGCTTTGCGTAAAACACTGGTATCCACGGGTGATAGAAGTGCCAAGATCAGGACCTACAATTATCCTCAGGGCCGTGTCACAGATCATCGGATCAATTTGACCTTATATCGTCTGGAAGAAATTACCAATGGGGACCTGTCCGAACTCCATGAAAAACTCGTGGCTGCGGAGATGGTCAATCGACTGGAGTCTCTATAGGTATGCGTTCCTCTCGTTCTATGCGCACATGGCGAAAATTTCATAGATACACATTTGGGTACAGTAAGTGGGTGAGTTTGAGTTCTGTCTTGCTGCTTATCGTCATTGCTGTAACAGGCATCCTGCTCATCCATCAGGATGACATAAAATCGATTCAGCAGACCCGCGTTCCACTCAGCGTGCTTCCCGGCCACTATGAAAATCGCCTTGAGGAAACGCGAGACAGACAGGGAACCAATGATTTCTTTGGCGGGGAGCAAAGCGTCCCACTCAGGTGGGTGATACTTGATCTTCATACTGGGGACTTTTTTGGTAAATATGGCTTTATTCTTTATGATCTTTTGGCTGGAATCATGTTGATCATGGGGAGCACTGGCATTTATATGTATTTTAAGATAAGAAAAAACAGCATATTATAGAAGGGGTGAGTATGTTAAAGAAAACACAAATAATTGTTTTGATTGTGCTGGTTGTTGGATTGGCAGCCTGCAGCTCGGAAAATGCAAGGGTTGCTGGAGATCAATTTGGACAGGATCTGACGATGACCAAGGTCATGCCGGTTGGCGAAGTTTTTACCAGGGCCAATGATTTGAATGGTCAAATGATCAGAGTTTCAGGAACGGTCACGGATCTTTGCAAACACAAAGGGTGCTGGATGCAGGTTAGCGATGGCCAAAACATTCTGACCGTTCGCTTCAAGGATGAAGCTTTCATTATTCCTGCCACTGCAGTGGGTCGCATGGTCGATATGGAAGGTCTTTTTGTCGCAGAAAAGGTAAGCAATCCTCCAGGATCACATCAAGCCTGTGCCGAAGGTGGGGAGCACGCTGATGGTGCTAGCTGTGAGAGTGAAAGAGCCGAGAAGACAGTGCAAAAAGTAGCAGATATGCGCTACACCATGGTTTCAACGGGGCTGGTCCTCTCCTAAATGTTTTCAATATGTAACGAGCGAATAGGAATTGCATCCAATCAAGCGTGAATTGACAATTGAGGAGACGCCAGAGCTAATTCAGGCCGCTCGAGATGGAGATCGGAAAGTACAGTCGCAATTAGTGACCATGTATTCTTCCCGCATTTATAATCTCGGACTCAGAATGCTGCGAAATAATGAAGATGCCGAAGACATGCTTCAGGAGACATTCATAACGGCATTCGAGAAGATTCATACTTTCAAGGGAAATTCAAGTTTTTATACCTGGATCTACCGTATCGGTGTGAATATAGCCCTCGGCAAGTTGCGCAAGCAATCCAGGATGCAAATATCCTACTCGATCCAGGAACCGGATTTCGAAAATCTCCATGGTCTTAAGATCTCAGATTGGCCAGAGTACATCGAAACAAAGGTTTCAGATGAGGAGTTTCGGATCGCTCTTAAAGTTGCACTTGATGATCTGGACGAGAAATATCGGTCAGTTTTCGTGCTGAGAGATCTGGAAGAGCATTCAACTGCTAAAACTGCAGAAATCCTGGAGCTTAGCGAAAGTAATGTGAAAGTAAGACTTATGCGCGCAAGACTATTTCTCAGGGATCGCATGAGTAGCTTCCTGAAAAGAGAAGGTTGGTTGGTATCATGAAACCGAAACGTGATATAGAGCTACAAAAAAAGATATGTCTGGATTTTGGGGCTGATATTGGTTCTGAATTGTGTCAGGAAGTTGGTCTGCTTCTTGAAGAATGTCCAGAATGCAAAGTTTATTACGATACCATGCAACGCTCGGTAAAATTGTACAAGGTTGTGGAAAATGAGTGTGACCTTCCTGAGGCTGTCACTGAACGTCTCTTCAAAGTTCTAAATTTAGATCAATTGAAGAAGGATGTATAAAATGCCAGTATTGACCACCCCTGCTAAAAAAGTTATTATGTTTACGACGCCTACCTGTTCGCATTGTACCACAGCGAAACGCTATTTGAGGGAGAAGGGCATAAAGTTTAAGGAAATAGATGTGAGCCGGAATCATAAGGCTGCACAGGATATGCAACGAAAAACTGGCCAGCAGGGCGTTCCACAATTGTGGATAAATAATCGTCCAGTCGTTGGCTTTGACAGAAATAAAATCGATGGATTATTAGGTATATAGGAGAATGAAATGAAGATTCAACCGTTAGATGATCGTGTATTAGTTGTTCCTGCAGGTGAAGAAGAAAAAACTGCCTCTGGTATTATAATTCCAGATACAGCAAAAGAAAAACCACGTCGTGGAAGTGTTGCGGCAGTTGGTAATGATGAAGAATTACAGGAGTTGATCAAGAAAGGTGATGTCATACTTTATGGCAAGTATGCCGGTGATGAGCTCTCATATGATGGAACTGATTATCTGATTTTAAATAGAAGTGATATTCTAGCCAAACTCAGCTAATTTCGATAGACACTTGATCTTTTAAAGGGAGCTTTCGAGCTCCCTTTTTTATGATGCGATTTCCCCATTGAATCATATTTTTTTGGCTGATTTAATTTGTCACTTCTGTCACCTAACTCCCTCAAATAATAGTATGCAATAATTCGGTCCTGAGAGGGGAAAAGAAATGAATAAAAAATTTGTAATAATTGGGGGTGATGCTGCAGGGATGAGTGCAGCCAGTAAAATTCGCCGCCTGCATCCAGAAGCTGAGCTTGTGGTATTTGAGCGAAGCCAATATATGAGTTTCGCCGCCTGTGGAATCCCCTATTGGATAAGCGGAGTTATAGACAGTGGGAGCAAACTTCAGGTTCTAACGCCAGAAATTGCCTTGAAGAAAAGAAACATTGATGTGCGGATTGGACATGAAGTAACTCGGATCGATACCCAGAATAGCACCATTGTTGTTCAAAATCTTGACTCAGGTGAAGTGTTTACTGAATCATTTGATTCGTTGCTTATTGCCAGTGGGGCCCGGGCAGCTGTTCCTCCGATACCAGGTATAGAAAGTGAAGGCGTTTTTTTCCTACGCAGTCTGGGAGATGGGCATATGATCAAGGATTATCTTGCTACAAGATCTATCGCTCATGCCACCATCATTGGAGGCGGATATATCGGGTTGGAAATGGCGGAATCTCTTAATCATTTAGGAATTAAAGTGAGTCTGGTTGAAATGTTGGATCAGATCGCGCCCACCTTTGATAAAGATATTATGGCGGAACTAACAGAACACGTGGTTGAGAAAGGTGTGGATCTGCGATTAGAGACCCGGGTATCATCCATCGAGAGATCAGGTGACAAGATCTCCGTACAAACATCATCGGGTGATATTCAAACCGATTTGGTCATTGTTTCAACTGGTGTAAAACCTAACTCAGAATTGGCCCGAGATGCTGGCATATCAATTCATGGTAGTGGTGCGATATTGGTCGATGATCACATGCAAAGCAGCGTAGCTAACATATATGCTGCCGGTGATTGTGCAACCCATCGGCATATTCTGCTTGACGAACCCGTGTGGATCCCATTGGCTCCATCAGCCAACAAAGGGGGGAGAATTGCAGGACAAAATATGAGTGGGGGCTCTGCAATCTTCCCAGGCACTCTGGGAACTGCTGTCGTAAAAGTGTTTGACTTCACCATTGCCCAAACCGGTCTGACTGAAAAACAAGCGAGACAAAGTACGGGTATTGGCGAGGTTGAAACGACAACGATTACGGGTGATAGCCGTGCTCACTATTATCCTGGGTCAACACCAATAAATATTAAAGTGGTTGTAGATAAGTCCAGCAAGCGACTTTTAGGCGCACAAATGACGGGCAGGGCTGATGTGGCAAAACGTTTGGATGTGCTGGCCACAGCGATTACAGCGCAGATGACTGTCGAAGACATCGGTATGTTGGATCTAACCTATGCTCCCCCTTTTGCTCCAGTCTATGATCCTATTCATATCGCTGCAAATGTGGCCAATAAATAAGATCGCTATGTGCGATTGGATCATGAACCAGGTTGATACTACATATGAGAGGAAATAATACATGATATCAAAGGAGATACTTATCGAAGATCTGGTTCAGAAATATCCAAAACTCATCGTCCCCTTGAAAATGGAAGGTATTGTTTGTCTAGCCTGTGGTGAGGCTTTGTGGGGGTCTCTGGAAGCTCAGGCCAATGAGAAGGGGCTGGATAATATCGATGAAATAGTTGAGAGAATGAACCGGTTGATACTGGAAGAGAAATTATAAAAATTGTTTTGGCGTTTCTGCGGGTCATATTCTGCGCTGGCAGGGCAGCCGAAAAAAGTGAAAATTAAGGTAAAAGAAGATGCCAGAAGTAAAGATTCAACAAATAAAGGGTGGGACCTTTGCTGCCAGAGGTTCCTCACATCAGTGGGCTGTTATGGATGTCAAAGCAGAGGAGAGCCCCCAA
>CAZVSF010000149.1:1647-8037 GCA_964630195.1 uncultured Lentisphaeria bacterium | reverse complement strand
TTGGTAAACCAAAATTAACCAGGAAGGACGCTGCTTTTTCATATATTGTCTACGCTTTTCAAGCTATCAGTCTTCTCGCACTATCCACAAAAATGTAGCAACTTCAGACCCTGCTCATGAAACCTGTTCTTAGCGAAGTCGAAGAATTCGCTGGCAATGATTGCCATAATTTTAATTATACTTCCGTATATCTAAAACAATCCTTGGTGTGATCATTCACCATTCCAACCGCTTGCATATGGGCGTATACCACGGTTGTGCCAAGGAATTTGAAGCCCCTTTGCTTCAGATCTTTGGCGATCGTTTCAGATAAAGGGGTACTGGCGGGGATATCATCAAGCGTTTTAAAGTGATTCTGAATGGGTCCTCCCCCTGAGAATGCCCAGAAATATGTGCAAAAGCTCCCGAATTCCTCGATCACTTCAAGATAGCGTTGGGCGTTATTTATGGCTGCTCTGATCTTAAGTTGATTTCTGATGATCCCCTTATCTTGAAGCAGTGATTGTATCTTGTCCTCGCCGAATAAGGCAACTTTTTTAAAGTCAAAATCTGCAAAAGCCTTGAGGAAATTATCCCGTTTATTAAGCACAATTTCCCAACTTAAACCAGCCTGGAAGGATTCCAGAACGAGGAACTCGAACATTTTTTGATCGTCCTTCACTGGGACACCCCATTCTTCATCATGATATTTTACATAGTTCGGTTTATTGAGTGGTACCCAGCCGCAACGAATTGTATCAGTCATAATAGTGGTCTCCATGAATTCAAACGAGCATTAAAATTTTAGTTAACCCCTAAAATTAAAGAATTAGCCGAGAAAATATGCTAATTAGCCTGGGTGTATTGCCGTATTAGATCTACTTCTGATGGGATTTGTCAAATCCGGTAGGTGTTACGATAACCCATTTTGGAACAATATTCACATTTTTACTCGTTTTGCCAGATAAAAGTTACCTTAGGTCTGAGAATAAGCCGTTTAGAGTTAGTCTATAAGTCATTAGAGCAATCTGAACTCTAATTACCATCAAAATTTTCGATATTACCAATACCCGACAAGACATCCTCTGGCCGAATAGGCAAATGTTTGATCCGAACACCGATTGCATCGAATACTGCGTTGGCCACAGCGGGTGCAGGGGCATTGATCGGTATCTCAGCCACTGCCTTGGCTCCATAGGGGCCAGTTGGTTCATGGGATTCGGTAAACCGCACTACCAGTTCTGGCATGTCCCTGGCGGAGTATATGTGGTAGCTGTTAAAATCCAGATTAAGGGGACGACCCAGATCATCAAAGGGTATATATTCCGAAAGTGCCATGCCCAATGCCTGTGGAATAGCGCCTTCTACTTGCCCTTCCGCCATTTTAGGATTGATGATCTGACCTGCATCTGTAACTGATACGATCTTGATCACGCGCACCGTTCCCGTCAGGGTATCTACCACCACCTCTGCAAAGGTGGCATTAAAGGGTGGAGGAGAATCATAACTCATGTGGGAAGCAGTGCCCATGATCTGCTTTTGATCATCGGTATAAAAACTTTTTGTGCAGATATCCTCGAATGATATTTGCCTGTCACTTTCAGCTACAACGAAAGCACCGACAATTTCTGCTTCAGTATTATCCAGCAGCTTGCGTCCCTGTTCCAGGATCATAGCCTTACAATTTTCAGCGGCTTTTTTTACGGCTGCACCGGAAATATAGGTCGTGCTCGATGCATAAGCTCCCGTATCAAAAGGAGTCATATCTGTATCTGATGAATAGACAATTATCTTACTCACGGGAACACCGAGCACCTCTGCAGCGATTTGAGCCAGCGCTGTATCAGAGCCTGTCCCAATATCCGTGGCACCTACCTGGAGATTAAAACTGGCATCTTCATTCATTTTGATAAAGGCTGACCCCATATCGATACCAGGTATTCCTGATCCCTGACCAGCAACAGCGACACCAACCCCCCGACGGTAGCGACCACTCTGTTTTTGTGATCGGGAATTATTCCAGTCGATAAGATCGCAGCCCTGTTTGAGACATGCCGCCACTTCAGTACTGTAAAGCACCATGGGAAAGCCTTCTCGTCCCTCGCCTAAAATTTTTGCGATGGGAATATCATCTCCGACCTGAAATATATTTTTCAGGCGTAATTCAACAGGATCGATATTCATTTCCCTGGCAGCCTCATCCATCAGGCTTTCAAGCGGGAAGAAGGCTTGCGGTGCGCCATAACCCCGGTAAGCGCCACCGATGGGAAGATTTGTATAAACGCCATCACCATTGACTCTGATATTAGGAGCTTTGTACATACTGAGAGCTTTTTGAGCGGTGACGGACATGACGGTCAAAGCGTGGGGACCATAAGCTCCACAGTTTTCAAGAATATTTAAATCAATGGCAGTTAATACCCGATCGCTGTCAAAACCCAGGCGAAATGAAACTGTTTCTGGATGTCTCAGACGTGCTGCATACAGCTCTTCAGCTCGCGTGTATTCAATGCGCGCCGGTCGGCCAGTTTTCAGGGTAACCGCGGCGACCAGTTCCTCATTCAAAATTTCCTGCTTGCCTCCAAAGCCACCTCCAATGCGGGGCTTGATCACACGAATTTTTCCAACGGGTACAGCTAAAACCTCAGCGACAATTCGTCGCACGTGAAAAGGAACCTGGGTAGAAGTCCGGATGATCAAGCGGTCATTATCATCCAGCCACGTCAATGAAATATGCGGTTCAATTGAAGCCATTTGAACAAAGGGTGTACTATAGGTTCCCTCAAAGACATATTCAGAATCTTCAAGCGCCTTATCAACATCACCCAACTCAGCATCCAGGTGGGAGCCAATATTATGTCCTGCGTCGTGGATACCGGATTTGCCTGCCTCCGGGTGCAGGATGACTGGAGATGTCATGGCATCTTCCGAATTGAAAATTGCCGGGAGTTCCTCGTATTCCACATCAATGAGGCTGAGGGCTTGATCTGCGATCTCCAATGTTTCAGCAGCTACAAAAGCGACCCGATCCCCAACAAACCGTACTATTGAATCGAGGATGCGCATATCCCGGGGACCCGGCTCCGGATATCCCTGACCTGCAGTCGTATAATAGTGGGTGCCGAAATCCTCATGTGTGAATACTGCAAGAACACCATCCAGGGCCAGCGCTTTGGAGACATCAATTTTACGAATTTTTGCATGGGCCACTGGACTGTGAAGAATTTTAACATGGAGTATATCTTTCAAGATGATGTCATCTGCGAAAACAGGTTTGCCCTTAACCAGTGCTACACCATCAACACGAGGCGTATCTTGCCCGACCACTTTCATGATTTGTCTCCTCCCTCTCTGGAGGCAGTCAGACTGGCCAGACCAGCTTGCACCGGTTTCACATAACCTGTACAACGACAGAGGTTCCCATTTAATGCCTCACGGACATTCTCTTCTCCAATATCCTTCCCTTCGCGATCAAGTGCTTCCAGGGAGAGAATCATCCCAGGTGTGCAGAATCCGCATTGGGCTGCTCCCGCCTTGAGAAATTCTGTTTGTAAGGGATGCAAGGTCTCATGAGAGGAAAAACTTTCCAGTGTCTCAATTTTTCGACCATTCACACGATGCATCAGAACCAGACAGGCATTTACTGCTTTGCCGTCTAAGAGAACTGTGCAGGCACCACATTCCCCATGATCGCAGCCGTGTTTGACGCTATGGATTGATTCACTCCGCAAATATTCCAATAAAGTGGTGCCAGGGTGCTGTGTTGCCTTTACAAGCCGGCCATTGAGCTCAAATTGCACGTTCATTTTTGCACCAACATTTCCTGGAGAAGTGAGCAGACCAATTGCCGCTTATAATCTACAGTCCCGAGATGATCATGGCTGAATATCGACTCAACATCTTCGACAAATTTACGAATATCAACCTCATCAGGCTGGGGTTCGGTCTCATGGAACAGGATTCTGGAAGTTTTACCTCCAACACACACAGAGATAAGATCTTTTCCTTCATTCAGGCCCACAATGATGAAAGCCGGAGCTGAATCCAGAAGTGCCACCCGCTCCAGTTTTACCCGTTGTTCGGGGATGATGACTTTAATTATGATGCCATGACCGTCCCACATCGATATCTCGACGGGGGATAAGGAGTCACTCAGGAGAAGCATTGCTTTGGCGGCATACAAATAGATCAAAATATCAGAGTCGGTTCTTCCCTGGGCAATTTCACCCCCGATTGTTCGTTGATTCCGAATATTTTTTGAGGGGCAAGCAGATAGAACCGCAGATGTGAGACGTTCATCTTGATGATGAATGAGTTGTTGTAATGAGCAACCCGCATCTATGTGGATCTCCTCGCCGTGGTTTTCAATCCGATCATTCATCAAAGAATTAATGTCTACCAAGGTGCTGATAGACATGTCTTGTTGCCCAAGCAGGTAGGTTCCGCCAGCAAAGAGTCTGGAGCCGTCAGAATTAAGTAATAAGGCAGCTTCGCTGAGGGAGACTGGTTTAATGATTTGTTCTATGGTAGACCACATGATAACCCTATTTATTTGTTTCCTGAAAAGTTTAGTCCGGTTCGTGCTTCTGCTTTCTCGAGCATTTCAGCCGCAATCAGATTATGTCTCGAGACGAGTGTCTCTTCATCTATAGTTGAGCTGCCATTTTCCATGACAATCTTACCCTGGATAAGCAGATAGTTCAGAGCTGATTGCCGGGTAGTAAAGATCAGTGAAGCTATGGGGTCTGAGAGACTCCCTGCTTGAGACACTTGATCCATTTTGAAAAGTGCCAGGTCGGCTTGTTTACCAGCGCTGAGCTCCCCGATGTCATTGCGTCCAAGGGCAGCCGCACCACCTCGTGTTGCCATACGCAGCACATCCCGAGCGCTTAACCAAAAATCCTTTTCTCTCAACCGTGAAAGCAGCAGAGCATTCCGCATTTCCAGAAGCATATCTCCGGAATCATTTGAAGCACTTCCATCCACGCCCAGGCTAACCCTGACCTGAGCATCCAGAAGTTCCCGAATTCTGGCAATACCGGATCCAAGTCGCATATTTGATGATGGACAGTGGGATACACCTACCTGGTTTTCACCCATCATTTTAATCTCATCATCATTCAAATGAACAGAATGGGCATACCAGGCATTGGACCCGAGCCAGTTCAATTCCTGCATAAGTGCAACTGGGCGTAACCCAAAATTCTCCAGACAATAGGATTCCTCATCCAGTGTCTCGGCGAGGTGTGTATGAATTTGGAGATTGTGTACCCTGGCAAAAGCAGCTGTTTGCTTCATTAATTCCGGTGTTACGGAAAATGGAGAGCAGGGAGCCAGTGAAATACGAGTCATCGCTCCCTCAGATTCATCATGGTATTTTTTTAACAGGCGCTCAGTGTCTTTTTGAATAAGCGCTTCAGACTGGACCACATCATCCGGTGGCAAGCCACCTTTTGATTTACCAAGAGACATGGATCCCCGAGTTGGTTGGAATCGAATTCTCAGTGTTCTGGCGGCGTCAATCTCTGTGTCAATAAGTTCTGCACTTGCCTGTGATGGGAATAAATAGAGATGATCCGAGCTGGTTGTCACACCGCTTTTCATAAGTTCCAGAAGTCCCGTTTGGGTGCTGATAGCCACAGCCTCAGTTGTAAGCTCTCGCCAGACTTCATAATGATTGGTCAACCAGGAGAACAGGGGTTGATCCTGCATCAGAGGAATATTGCGAGTCAGGGTTTGATATAGGTGGTGATGGGTATTGATAAAGCCTGGAGTGATGACCATGTCTGTGGCATCAATCACCCGATCAGCCTTGATATCCAACGAATCTGGCCCGATTGATTTGACCACATCATTTTCTATTAAAATATGCCCACCCGAAAATTCTTCTTGAGCATCATTCATGGTGGCAACCCGGAGCGGATTTTTGATGAGTATCGATTTCATAGCTTTAGACACAATTTCCACGAATAATACACGAATTTACACGAAAGTTACTTGAGGTTTTACTTATGAATAATTCAATTGACCACACGGTGACTCTCCAATTTCTTTGGCCCAAAATTGAGTATAATTGCCAGTTTCAATCCAGTCCCTTTAAGATAGTTTAAAGCCTGGGCTTTATGGGCAGGGCTTATTCTTTCAGCAACCTTCAGCTCCAAAATGATTTTATCTTCAACAAGGATGTCCGCATAATACTGTCCAACAATTTCACCTTCAAAGCGGACTGTGATGGGGTGTTGAGCTTTTACCTGTATACCATTCTTGCGGAACAGAATCCGCAGGGCGTTTTCATTGACCTTTTCCAGAAAGCCATATCCTAATTGTTTATGCACTTCCATTGCCAAGCCAACGATTTGGTATGATAAATCTTTATAAATAATTTCATTCATACAATTGCCAGATTCATTT
>CAZVSF010000149.1:0-1547 GCA_964630195.1 uncultured Lentisphaeria bacterium | reverse complement strand
GCACCCCGCACGGCATCGCCGCCGGCATACACGTGAGGTATAGAGGTTGTGCAGGTACGAGGGTCCACCTGGAGATCATCCTTACCAATAAAATCTGCGCTGATGGCCTGTCCGATCGCAGGAATGACTGTATCCACCTTGAACTCAAGAAACTCATTTTCAATCGGTAGGGGGCGGCGGCGACCACTGGCATCTGGCTCACCAAGTACCATTTTCTGACAATGTATCTGCTGAACCCTCTCATTTCCTTCAAAACGGAGTGGAGCAATCAGCTCATGGAAGGTGATTCCTTCCGCCAGTGCAGCTTCGATTTCATCGATATCAGCTGGCATTTCAGACATGGTCCGGCGATAAATCACATGCACCCTGGCAGATTCATCTGATAATCGAAGCGACGTGCGGGCTGCATCCATGGCCGTATTTCCACCTCCGATAATGGCAATTTCCTGTCCCAAATCGGGACGAGCACCCAATCTGACCTCAGATAGAAATTTCAGGGGATTCAATACTCCCGCCAGCGAATCACCCTCAATCCCCAGCGTCAAGGCTTTTTGAGCACCCACACCAATAAAGACATCATCACTTGACCCTCTGATCTGTTCGTAGAGATCAGGGTCCACTTCGCTATCAAAATGAAAACGGACCCCCATGTTTTTCAAAACATCAATATCAAGCTCAATGGTTTCATCACTTAATCTGAATTCTGGAATGGCATCAGAGACCATCCCTCCCACGAAGGATTTGCTTTCATAGACCTCAACCCTGATGCCCTGCCTCGCCAAAAAATAAGCGCAGGATAGTCCCGCTGGACCGGCACCGATCACAGTGACTTTGTGGTCTCTGGCTGAGATGTCAGGTGTCTCGGTTTTGGTAATTTCCTGTTCGGTGACAAAACGTTTGATCTCGCGTATCAATAGGGGTGAATCGTAGTTATTGCGGGTGCACTTTAGTTGGCATAGGTGATCGCAAACACTCCCGGTCACACCTGGAAGGGGATTGGTATCCTGGATAGCCTCGAATGCTTTTGAGAAATCTCCCTGAGCGGTGTGGTATAGATATTCCGGGATGTTCTGATCAGCCGCGCAGGCATCGATACATGGTGCTGAAATACAATCAAATGTCTCAAGTTTTCGACTTGTTTTTATAGAGTCAAAATGATGACTTTGTTTATGATAGCGAGGATTATGGATGACCTCTTCAGCATATTGTGGCAGCCTGTCCAGACCAGCTTGGTTAATGTCTTGAGCACTACCATTGCCAGCCATGATAAATTGCTCAAGACTGTCAGCATCAACGGCCTTCATGGCATCTTTCAGATTGTGGAGATATTGTCCCAGACGAGTGTAGCCACCTGGCTTCAGAACATCAGTGCATGTCGTAACAGGCTTCAGATTGCATCGAAGAATATCCGCCACATTAAAGGCATCAGCCCCTGCAGAAAACGA
Source organism: uncultured Lentisphaeria bacterium (assembly GCA_964630195.1). Classification (GTDB taxonomy): domain Bacteria; phylum Fidelibacterota; class UBA8477; order UBA8477; family JABMPR01; genus JABMPR01. Next base: position 102 of record CAZVSF010000149.1, on the reverse strand, counting down.
AAGATCCAATTTTCCCTTGAAATCGTTCTGCAGTTTAGCTGCCAGATTGATACTGATGGGATGAAGGGCTCTCCCGCTGAGATACATCATGGATTCATTCTC
>CAZVSF010000148.1:0-8093 GCA_964630195.1 uncultured Lentisphaeria bacterium | reverse complement strand
GGGATTGGTGGAAATCGGACCCACAACGGAACCCCTTGACGGTTTGGATGTAGAAATATTTAGAGGAAATATTCTTGACGAACAATCCCTGGGCACCTTTTGCAAGGGAGTGGATGCTGTGGTGCATACCGCAGCCTCCACGACTATATCGCCGGCTCGCAGCACAGTTATTAGGGATGTGAATATCACAGGAACCGGAAATATAATTCAGGCAGCACTGGAGGTTGGTGTCAAACGCTTTATCCACGTGGGAACCGCCAACACGTTTCGCCCTGGGAGCAAAGAGCAACCGGGAATCGAGGATACCCCCTATACTTTTGGTGAATATGGTCTGGACTATATGGATAGTAAAAAGGTGGCACATGATCTCGTGTTAGAGGCAGTCCATCAGCAGCAGCTCCCGGCTATTATTGTGAATCCAACCTTTATGATTGGTCCTTTCGACAGGGGGAACAGTTCCGGGGCATTGCTCCTGGCCTTATACAATAAATCAATTCCAGGTTACACCGCCGGAGGTAGAAATTATGTGCCTGTTAAAGATGTAGCCGCAGCCATCAGCAATGCCCTGGAAAAGGGTAGCATAGGTGAAGCATACATCCTGGGTGGTTCGAATCTCAACTATCATGAAATTTTTGAGACCATGTCTGCTATTATCGGGGTCAAAGCTCCAAAACTTAAATTGCCCAAAGGGCTGGTTTTGTCCATTGCTGCCCTTTCCACATACTGGGGCAAATTAACAGGGAAGGATATGAAAATCACATTACCGGTGGCCCGTATGAGTTGTGATCAACACTACTATTCATCAGCCAAGGCCACTCAGGAATTAGACATGCCCCACACCTCGTTAGAGACAGCTATCAACGAATGTTTTCTATGGATGAAGAACCATGATGTTATCTAAGCATAGCCTTCTGGATTTTAGTGACCGGATTTGCATTATCACCGGTAGTAGCAGGGGTATTGGAAGGGTCCTGGCAGAACAAATTCTCGGGTATGGAGGTTCTGTATTGGTCAATGGTCGCACTGAATCTCGCTTGGCGGAAACGGCTCAATATCTTCGAACAAAATTTGGCGGCGAAAAGGTAGCCAGTTTTTGTGGGGATGTTTCCCAGGCAGAGCAGGCAGAGGAACTCATTGCCACCTGCCTCCAGCACTTTGGACGTCTGGATGTATTAATCAATAATGCGGGTCTGGCTGGTTATGGCAATATCAGTGAGTCCGGACCGGAAGCATTTCATAAGATCATTGATGTGAATATTTATGGATCCCTTTTGCCCACAAAGTATGCACTCCCGCATCTCAAATCCAGACAGGGTCAAATTCTCTTCATCTCCAGCCTGGCAGGGATACATGGGCTGCCAACCCACATCCCATACAGTCTCTCTAAAATGGCGCTGACCGCTCTCCTGGATGGATTGAGAATCGAAGAACAACAATCCGGCATTTATTTTGGGATTGCCTATGTGGGGTTTACTGAAAACGAGCAGCAAAAGATACAGATAGGTCCAGACGGAGACAGTGAATCAATGCCTCAACGCAAGAATGTTGCTATAACCACCAGGGAAGTGACAGCCTACCGGATTCTTAAACAAATTGTCCAGCGCCGGAGGAGTGTGGTCCATTCCCCATTGGGTATGCTTCTCTCAGTGGTGAATCGATTAAGCCCAGGACTCGTTGAGTTTATACTGAAGAGAAGTCCCCTGGCCAGACAAAAATAAGCTGACTTTGATCCAGCACCTCGTTTTGTCACTGATGAAGAAAGGACCCAGGCAATCAGTGATCAAGGTTTCGAAGCCATCATCAATCGGTAATGCCGCAGGCAAAGTGTGCTGATCCACTTGCTGCTGACAAGGGAAATGGATTCCAACATCACTGGCTCGATGTAATTATTTTCAAGAACCGATTATTTAATAGGACGAAGACAGGATTTGAACCCCATTGTTTAATCACGAACGTTTTGTCGCCATGACAGGGAGGCTGAGTTGATTTCCTGTGATACCGTTTATGGAAGTTGAATCTGAAACTAGAGTTGATGCTCTTCCGCACTACCCCCTATACTTTCATAAGTATATTGTTTTAACCTGGTAATTTTTGCTTGATCCCTAAAAAGGCTGGGGAGTACTGATCTGGCCTCTTCCTTACTGTCCAGCTCAACCATGAGCCAGGCCTTATGTTCATTATCTGAGCAACCCCAGTCTGCATGCGTCAAAAAGTGGGATCCGCCTGCCAGGAAGGCACGAATTGCCGTTTCACAGGCTTCCTTGTTATTAGAATGGGGTACTTCGATCAGGAATCTTGCCATATAAAACCTCCTTTAATGTAATAGTCAGAATGATGAACAGCGGAATATAATGTGAAGAGTGTGCAAAATATAACAATAATTATCCCAATTACCCTGAGTAATCAAAATGGATAAAGTCACCGAGCCTATCAGAACTCAATTCCACTTCCCAGAGACTTCCAGGCTTAGAACGAGCAGGCTTAATTACCCCCTCACACTCACCGGGGCACCCACACCTTGTAAACATGGATCCAGCCTTTGCGCCTCTTAAAATAGCTAGATTAGTTGCTAATCGACAGACAGTGCCTTACATTCCAGGCATCCCAAACTCTGCTTCAACTCGTATTTATTCCTGCTGACTCACAAAGCTGAAAAGGCACAGACACCCAGCCTTGAAAGCGGGCAATTATGTCTTACTAAAATCATTTAACCACCTTTCCCAGGAGACTGCTGATGATGGGTTTCATCAGGGGAGTGTAGACTGTATAGATGAAAACAATGAGCGAATAACAAAGTAGAGGGTAAACCATGTATTCCATTCACAAAGCAAGTACACCTAAAGTCTTAGGATTTATACTGTTCATGTTCATCCTGATTCCAGGAGGCTATGCAGATTTTGATGCTGATGGCGTCGATTTGACAGAGCGCTATCCCTATGGATATTGTCCCTTTGCAGTTGCTGCAGGGGATTATATTTACTCAGCCAACGGAACCGTAATGGAAGTGTTGGATATACATACATTGGTCCCGGTGGGTGAAGTTCTCACAGAAAGTATCGTAAGTAGTCTGGCTATTTCCGGTAACTTTGTCTATATCGCCAATTGGAGTGATGGCTTTAAGGTCATTGATATTTCAGATCCCACTGACCCGACACTGATTGCACAAATTGATTTTGAGGGCCAATGCTGGGATCTTTCGGTTTCTGGGGATTATGCATTCTTAGGAAATAATACAGAGGGCTTGCAGATCATTGATATCTCAAATCCATCGCTGCCAAGCCTGGCTAGTACATTTTTACCCCAAGAGACCGCAGCATTCGAATATACTCAGGTTATTGATACCATTGCCTATGCTGCATCTCAATCGGGTTTATACATACTTAATGTGAGCGATCCTGCAGCTCCTGTACAATTAGGCTATTCCCCAGCAGAGAATGGAGCCTGGTCTGTAAACGTAGTGGATACGATTGCATATTTACCCAAGATGTATGATGGAATACGTATGGTGAACGTCGCTGATCCAACAAATCCTATCGAGCTGGGTTATTTTCAAACACCAGATGGAGCCAAATGGGTGGAGGTTGTAGATACTATTGCTTATGTGGCAGAAGGGTATGCCGGGATTCAGATTCTCGACATTTCTGATCTCACTGCACCTGACTCCATCGGGATGTTTGAGGTGAATTATGCTGATGCCAGCAACATTCAGGGAGACAGCATGGTTGTAGCTTCTTCAAGTTGGGGACTCAAGCTGGTGGATATTAGCGATTGTCCGAATCTCGTATTATTAAATGAAAATCCTGGTGGTGGCTATGCCCGCGATATCTATGCAACTGACACGATTTCATATGTGGCCATGGGGGGATTGGGCATGGGAGTATTCACCCACAGTGAAACGGGCGATCCGGAGATGATTGCTCTGCTAGAAATGGATAACCTTAGAGGGTTAAACGGATCTGGGGATTTTCTATATGTCATCGAAGACACCAATATCCACATCATTGATATCAGTGACCCAGCCAATCCACAGATTGTATCAACCTGGTTCGAAGGATCTGCATTGACTTCCACTGTTGTTGGCCATCTGCTTTTTGTCGGAGGTGATCCTGATATCCAGATCCTGGATATCAGCGATCCTTCAAATCCGTTATTGGTAGGTATCCTGGATGGCCTGCCCTGGGTGACTTTTGACATCAAGGTAAATGGTCGTTTTGCTTATGTGGTCAATCGGGGAGGTGGTTTCTGGGTTATCGATATTGGCGATCCCACTTCACCGGAAACGGTGGGTGGCTTGGAAATATTCGATTATGCCTGGCGTCTGGATATCGCTGGTGAATTAGTCTATATCGCAGACCGCTATACTGGTCAAGTCAGGATAATTGATGTCAGCGATCCCACCATGCCTTTTGAAACTTCGGGGATAAGCATTGGCTCCCTGGTAAATGATATTGCCTGCTCAGGACGATACGTATATGGTCTGGATGCCTGGGAGGGTGTCAGGATCATTGATAGTGGGGATCCCTATAATCCAGTTGAAGTGGGCTATTTCAATACGGGGGGTTATGCCCAGGCAGTCCATGAAGATAAGGGACGCCTTGCTGTAGCAGACGGTGGGGGTGGTCTCTATTTCATGGAAACGGAGTTTACTGATTCCAACCTGGGTTCCGCGAATTTCTGGCCTGGGGACAGAATCCGCGTCACCGATATAAATCCCATCCATCCCCAGGCAGATCCCTCAGCCTATGCCATTACAGGACACACCATCACCGTAGAAGCCTGGGTATTTCCTACCCAATTGCCGGGAGAGGGTACATCTGTGCCGATTATCCTGCGACCTTACTGGAATTTAGAACCGCTAAGATCCTATGAACTGATGATAAATAACATGGATGGCAGTGGGACAGCCAAATATGCTTTTGCTGTATCAGATGGCAACATCCCAGTGAATGATGCTATGGCCATTTCGGGGAGCCCAACTGTGCTCGGTGAATGGATCCATATTGCCGGAACCTATGATGGCACCACGGTCAGATTGTATGAAAATGGAGAGCTCACCAGCGAGACTGCATTTAACGGAGAGCTGGGTAATGGTGATACAGGCTTTTACCTCGGGCGAATAACGGGCGATATGTTTTCAGGACTGATTGATGAGGTCCGCTTGTGGGATACAGCGAGAAGTCAGGCAGAACTCCAATTGACCATGCATGTACCACTGGCTGGTAATGAGGGTGGTCTGAGGGGGTGCTGGCCCCTGGATGCCAGTTATACTCTAGAAGGTATACGCTTTGTACAGGATATTACCCCATATCACAATGATCTTCAATTTCAGGGTGGTGGGCAGATTGAGGGATTCCCGGCTGGATCAGAAGTCCTTCTGGCTCCTGTCTATCAGTACTTTAGTTTATCGACTTTCGTAGGTGATCAATTGGAGTTTCCCATTGCCGCCAGTTATGGCTGGCCGTTGCCCAGTGCGACCCTCCTGGATGGTCCAGCGGGAATGAGTATTGATCCCGTGACCAATTTGCTTTCCTGGTCGCCGGTTGAGAGTCAGAGGGGCTGGCATGAGTTCACATATGAGTTTAGCAACGCGGCAGGAACAGCCTCCGGTCCCGCCAATGTATGGGTGGATGCGGTTCCATTGGAGACAGTGACTCAAGATATCAGCAATGTGGAGCTTACTTTCGCCAATAACGGGACCATGGGTTATTATGGACACTTCAATGAGAACCGGGGATTCACCTTTGAGGGTATTAATGGTCTTTATGCTGCCAATTTGATTTTGGGCGTTTCAGACAATCAGGTATCTGGAGGATTGTATGTGGAGGAGTTCGGGATGCTCAGTGGAATAGAATTGGTTGAGAGTAGTCTGGATGGATTTGATCAGGCCTACGAAACCAGTTTTGATGATTTCCGTGCACCGTTACCTCTGGGTGTCCAAGTGCTGCAGCGGACCCATTCCAAGTCCAGCAGTCCCGACGAGGATTACATCATTGTTGAGTATGAAATCAGCAACACCAGTGGAAATACCCTGAGTGACCTGCATGTAGGGTTTTCAGCTGATTGGGATGTTGGGGAGGCAACCAATAATCTCTGTGGCTATGATGAGGAGCGGAGTTTAAGCTATGTCTACGAGGTGGATGGGGCAAATAATGTCTACTACTATGCGAGCTGTTTGATCGGTGAGCCGGTTTCTGGTCATTCAGCCACCGGTGGAGGCGGTTATGATGATGCCGAGAGCTATGCAGAGCTGACCGGTTTTACCGATCTACCTACAGAGGCTCAGGACATCCGAACGACCCTGGGTTGTGGTCCCTTTTCTCTACTGAATGATGAAACTGTGGTGGTACGTTTTGCCCTGCTGGGTGGTGAGGATCTCACTGATCTCATGGCCAATGCGGATCAGGCAAACAGTCTCAATTTTGTTTCTACTGACGGAGGCGGGAAGCTTCCCCTGGTCTATGCTCTCCATCCTAATTATCCCAACCCTTTCAATCCCACCACCACAATCAGTTACTCACTACCTGAGCAATCAAATGTCAGAATGACAGTCTTCGATATTCAAGGACGAGAAGTTATGATGCTTCAGGACGGTGTGAAATCACCGGGCAATTATCGGGTGCAATGGAACGGGATGGACAAATCAGGTAGCCCTGTATCTACAGGTATGTATTTCTGTAGATTACAAGCAGGTACCTATAGTCAGACTATTAAGATGGTTTATTTGCGCTGATTTAAACACATATTCGGGGATACATTCGGGATACCGCCTGTTTCACTATCCTGTGGTTCGCTGTATCATAACCATATACCCAATTTCGTCTTTTGATTCAAGATCAATTGCCCAAACGTCATTTTGTACGTTTTAAGAAATAAACCGTTTTACTCGGACAAGAGAAATGCTGACATTGGGCATTGTCAGTAAGAAGAGAAAGCAGACTCACTAGCCTCGTGCAAGGCGTGAAAGAAAACTAATATTTATTTAAAAACTCTATGTGATACTTAGATAGTTATTAGACACTTTCCAGTAAATTTCTGTAGATAGAGGGAGCGCATCATGTATAGAGAAACTAAAGAAGAATTAAGAATCAGGTTTATCCAAACAGTCCTGGAGCTAGCTAAAGTTTCAAGCACAGCAAGACAGGCATACAAAGCGTTCCACGTATCACATTCTACTTTTTACAATTGGAAGAAAAAGTACGATTTGGAGGGTCGTGCCAGTCTTTACAAAATCAAACCCGCACCGCATAACTTTCCCCGTCAGATAAAACCTGATGTTGAGCAAAGGATTCTTGACATTCGAGGTGATTACAAGCTGGGTCCAGAGAGAATTAAGTGGAACCTCGAACGGTATCACAATCTCAGATTCAACCGTTTATGATGTTCTCAAACGCCATGGTGACTAATAAGACCGGAAGCCGTTCAGTGCATACTAGGGCGAGGGAGTACCCTGCAAGTGGACGATGCTCAGCCAATCCCTGAACCCCGCTCCTGCGGGGCTATCTCGATCCGTCTTCGCCCGGAGGGCTGAGACGGGGCAAGTATTTTATAAGCCTTTGACTATCAATTAGTTAGGGCTTCGTTGTTTTATGTCCCCTCTGCCAATAATGTACATGAATACCTGCCAGCCATGCCAGGATATGACACAATATGACAGTAATACCGTTTCTTCAGTATTCCCTTTCGACTGGCTCGGGATATGACAAATTAGGTAGACTTGGTGGGGCCAGCATTCAGACGCTCGTAATAGTGAGTAGCAACAGATTTAGTAAAATGATGCTATTTAGAGAATTTGCTATCCCCATATTATATATTAACCTGGGCAAATTTCCAGGGAACGCACCTTTTCATTATCACGGTTGAGCAAAAGTATTCAATGCTTACCATAAAATATGAAAATTACATGAGCCGGTTTTGAAAATGTCACCCGTTATGCAGGCGGGCTTGAGGCCTGGGAAGCGGCGGGTTATGGTTTCGCTGGAACGGATACTTCGACGGGTGTTTAGCCACAGGACTTCTTTACCTTTAAAAGCATAAAAAGGTAATCGCACGTCCAGTTCCAGCGATTCATATTTGGGTCGGAAATTTACACAATA
>CAZVSF010000147.1:0-8169 GCA_964630195.1 uncultured Lentisphaeria bacterium | reverse complement strand
TCAGCCTGGCACCCCTCAACCTATAATGCTTATGATGGAGATTCCTGGTATTGTGGATCTGAGCTCATACACACTTACGGAAATTATGATTGTCAAATATTTGAAATACCCGTTTTTGATTTGAGGGAAACAACCAACCCACTCTTTACTTTCATGGCAAATTGGGATATAGAAGAACCCTCGCAAAGTCCTCCCTGGGATGGTTGGGATGCAGCCAATGTTTGGGTCTCCACTGATGGAGGTCTCAATTACACCCCAATCCGTCCAGATTTTCCAGCCTATAACTCCGAAAGTGTTTATAGCTTCGAGCAGTGGTTTGATATTGACTCCGTCCCCGGTTGGGCAGGTAATAATGGCGGCTATGAGCCAGTCCAATTTGATTTATCTGATTATCGATCCGAATTCACGACTTTGAGGATCATTCTATCATCCGATCCTGTTGCAAATTTTGGTGGTTTTTTTATGGATGATCTGTTGTTATCTGATGGCGGAGATGCCATCTGGAGCAATGATGGTCGAGAAGATTTCAGAATCCGTCATAACGCCGTGAACTATTATGAAACCTTCTCTTCCTGGTTTGATTTTGATGAAAATGAATTATCCATTGCTGCAGGGGGGTCAATGGAGGTTCCATTTACCATTGAAACATCTGAGCTAACCCTGGGTGGATATCTGGCAGATCTAGTATTTATAACTGCAGACCAAATTCCAATTGCCACCCTGAAAAGTGAACTGCAAGTAACACCACCCAGCTATGATCTTGGTATCAGAAGTTATGCAATTACTGGTGACTCATTTTATGGAGATTACAGAGTTGGTAGTCGTGATACCTTATCCATCATTCTGGATAATTATGGGAGTGAAGACGCCTGGGACTTTCTCATTCAGGCTTCCTTGACACAGGAAGATGAGGTGGTTTGGACCGATTCTATCGCAGTGGCTCTTCTAGCCGGTGGTGGTTTTCGGGAGTTTACTTTTGAACCCTATTTTGTAGATATCGAAGGTGATATCGAACTAAATATTGAGATTCTTGATTTTGAGGAAGATGTAAACGAATTCAATAATGTCATAAACGAAGCCCTTGAAATTTCAACCCTGGTTGATCGTTTCTGGGTCTATTATCATCCCGAATTATGGGAATATGATGGTTGGGGCTTTTCCGAAATGTCAGGGTATCAGGATGGTCAATCCATGCACTGCAATGCTGGCACAACGCCCTACACTCCCAATATGGATAATGCGCTAACCTATCTGCCTGGTATTGAAGTTGGCTTGATGCAAAGTCTCATAGTTAAATACCGAACGCTTTATCAGTTGGAGGATGGTGCTGATATCGGAACTTTTGAGGTCAGTACGGATCAGGAAAACTGGACTGTCATGAACACTCATACGGGGACCGCTATCAGTTGGAATCGTTTTGAAGTAGATCTTTCTGAATATTGTGGTGGTGAATATGAAAAACTCTGGTTCCGATTCCATTTTACATCTGATGCTCAAAACGAAATGTTAGGCTTTTTTGTGGATCACATAGAATTCCTGGTACCAGAAGTAGTTTCAGTGGAAGATGAACTAAGTATTCCAGTTGAGTTTACCATGACTAAGAATTTCCCTAATCCCTTCAATCCCAGCACAAAAATTCGCTATGCCCTACCAGAGATGGCAACCGCCAACCTGAATATCTTTGATATTAAGGGAAGATTAATCCAAACCTTAACAGCTGCAAATGCGCCAGCTGGTTGGAACGAAATGATCTGGAATGGCCGTGATGCTCATGGAGAGCTGGTTTCCGCTGGTGTCTATATCGCCAGGCTTGAGGCTGGTATTCACACTAAATCCGTTAAGATGTTACTGCTTAAATAAGGAAATACTTCCTGATAGAAAATAGGTAAACACTTTCAAAATCAAAGCGGGCTCCCATGAGGAGCCCGCTTTTTAATTCCTGGCACTTAATTCAGTTGATTTGAATCCCACTCTATGGAATTTCCCTGAAGGGCTTCTACGCGAATCGCATTTTTCCAGGTTTCATCAAAAGCACTGATCAGCACCTCACAAAACCCCTGATCCTCTACATAAAGCATAAAGAAGTTGTTGCCATTTTCGGAGTTGGTAGGAAGTCCGGCCAACACCTTGTTGCCATCAAAAATAAACATCTTCATGGGGAGACTATCGGCAACCCGCATGAGATCATTGGCACCTAGCTTATCCCACTTTTGGTTCACTCCGCCGAGATGCTTCAGGCTAAAAACAGAACGTAAAGTAACCCCCCTGTCCAGGGCATTTTGCTGTGCTTTAAACTGTACTTCTCGAGTTTTTTTGGTTGTGGCAGCAATAGGTGGTCTCACATATGCCAAAACTTCCTTTTGAACATCATTCATCAGTTGGAGGTATCTGTTGTGGATATTTGCGGCATTTCTGATGATCTCCACTGAGTTTAAGGCGGGACCTTCTTTACTGGCGTTAAATCTATCTTCGAGTGCGTCAAAAATACTGTTGGCTTTTTCAACCCGGTTCAAATGTTCCGAATCCCATTCTCGCTGCAGAGTTGCTTTCACATTTTTTGGCTCTAGTGCCGTGAAAAAGCGGTTGCGACCTTCAATGCGTTCGTTGCAGAGACCATGAACAACCATCCTGCTCAAAATGGAATATATTTTTGATCTCTGGACACCCGTGAGGCGATGCATTTGATTGGCTGTAACTTCACCATATTCAAGCATGACGAGATACAGTTTAGCCTCACGTTCCGAGATACCCAGGTCGGTTAATTCACGGATATTTGTTTCGTTGTCTGACACACTTTAGTCCTTCTAGATTATTCCTGAAGTATCATTATAGAATAAGCAAATTATCAGCGGATTCAATACCGATAGCAAACTAATCAGTGAATGAAGAAATGAAGGAATTATTTTATTTTGAAGGGGGCAAGGCCGAAGCCTGCGGTTCTACGGTTCAGGTAACCAGTGTTCTTTGTGTGCCTTTTTTGGAATTGATCTCGGTTCCTCTAAAATTCTCAATAGGAAGTGACCGCTCCCAGAGGTGATCGAAACTACTGACCAGGATCTCACAAAAACCTGGATCATCAATGTACAGCATATAAAAACTACTGTTGGCGTTTTCTGCTGAGGTGGGCATACCGATGTAGGAAATTCTTCGGTCAAACAGGAACATCTTCATAGGTAAGGATTCACTTACTCTCATCCGGTCATTTTTGCCCAGAGTCTCCCACTTATGATTGACGCCACTCATATGCTTTAGACTGAAAATTCCCTTTTGAACAACACCTCTTGCCAGCGCCTTCTTCTGAACAGACAATTGCAAATCATGGGAGTGTTTGGTGGTAGCTGCGATAGGAGGTCTGATATAGCCCAAAATTTCAGATTGGCTTTCGTTGACCAGCTGTATGTAGCGATTGTGGATATTTGCTGCATTGCGTATCAACTCAACTGAATTTAGCGAGGGGCTGGAGCTTGTTGAGTGAAATTGTTCAGCAAGTGTCTCAAAAAGAATATCGGCCTTCTCGAGCTTGCTTGAATGGGCGGCATCCCACTCTCTAACCAGAGTCTCTTTTACGGTTTTGGGACTCAGGGCAGTAAAAAACCGATTCCGTCCTTCGATGCGTTCAGCGCATAATCCATGAACCACCATGCGACTGAGGATCGAATACATTTTGGAACGTTGAACACCGGTCAGTCGGTGCAAATCATTGGCATTAACTTCATCGTATTCAAGCATGACAACATAGAGTTTTGCTTCTCTTTCTGAGATTCCCAACTCTACTATGTCTCTGATATCAATTTGGGTCATGTTGATTTCCGATGTTTTTGTGATGATGAGGGGGGCATTACTGCCCCCCTCAAACGGTCTCTCTCAACCCAGGTGGAAGATGTGGCGTCTTGCTAATTCCAGGTGAGGACCTTCACGTTAAAACTCCTATCTGAGGTAGGTCATTTTCCTGGTTTCAGTATAGGTACCAGCCTGCATGCGATAAATGTACATGCCTGTGGATAAAGCCTCTCCCTGTGCATTGATACCATTCCAGATTACCTGATGGTATCCTGCAGTCATGGAAGCATCAATCAGACGAGCAACCTCGCGTCCACTCAGATCATATACAATCAGGGTCATTTCAGCAGCTTCTGGCAAGCTGAAATTTATGGAAGTGCTCGGGTTGAAAGGATTGGGATAGTTCTGGCTAAGAGCATAATCTTCGGGTAGTCCCTGAAGGTCTACACTCACAACTGTCACTACCTGGCTACTGCTGGCTTCACCGAGATTCTCATGAATATCAAGACCAGCTACTGCATAGTAGTAAGTTGCGCCATTTACGAAATCCACGTCTGAATCAGTATACTCAGTTGATGCTGTTTGACCAAGAACCACACCGTCTGTCATTTCTGGATTGGTACCACGATAGACTTCATACAGACCCAGATCATTGATATTCACGGGATCCCATGAGAGAGCAATTCCAGATCCATCCAGAATTTCACCTGCCAGCCCAGATGGTGCCGGTGGTGCAATATCATCAGTTGAGTATCCGGATGCGATTTCACTCATAAAGGCATCTTCACCTAATGCGGCAACAACACGGAATTCCTGTGCATTGGTGGCACCCTCATCAACAGAATCATTGATGGTGTTCACCAGAACTGAATACTCGTTAGAACCGTAAGCGGCTGTGTTCCCAACGGCAACCCATTGGTCAGCGATATATGATTCAACCGTATAGAGTTCATTGGTCATGCCACCGAGGATATCAAAACCACTGGCTGCGAAACTTACAACCACTTTACCACCCTGATCTTCAGGCACATCCATGACAGAAATGATGGCTGGTTCATCCATCAAGCGACGAACTTCAAAAATCTCGGATTCATTCGGCATGGATTCATCAGCGCCATAAAGTGAGATGACATGATATTTATAATATCCGCCCTCTGTGATGGCATGATCAAAGGAATCATCGTCATAATTATTGGCCAGTTCTGTCCATTCACCCCAGGTTCCACCATATGGCATGTAGGCATATTCTACACGATAGGTGTAGTCGTAAGGCATGACATTTTCCCAATCCATTTCCAGTGTGGCTGGAATAACATGGTTGTCACCATTATAGGCAATTTCCAGATGGGCAGGGGGACAAACATCTGGTAGTACGACCCAGGAGTATCGTGCTTCCCAGTTATCATTCTGCCAGTTCAGCAATAATTTCTTTCCAGATGTATCTGCAGCCAATACCTGTACCAGGTTGAAGGGACCTATACCTGGTTCTGGTGTCTCCAGCCCAAGGGCTTCCATGGCATATGCAACAGATTTTGCTCCACCTTCACGATGCCACATCCAGGCATGCATGGGACCGCCCCAGGGACCACCAGCTTCCTGAAAAAGACCAAATACAGTACCATCATTGGCGATTGATCTGACTCCAGGACCACCCAGTAATCCAGGTAATCCAGTTAATTGGAGAGTCGTATCAATGCCGTCAATTTCAGTCATCATATAGACAGCCTGACCATTGAAAGAAAATTGACCATTTCCAGATATGTACTGGCCGTTCTCACTGATCTGGGCTGTGCTCATATCCACAATGGGAGAATCAACGCGAGTGGTATCATATCCACCTTCAGCATTTTTTGTCCAGATATAGGGGTAAGCCGTCCATCCATAATTGCTGCTCCCAATGATCACTGAACCATCACCACTGATGGCTGAGATACTGGTACTGGCACCTTCAGACAGACGCTGCAGGGGTTCCAGACGCATGCTATCAAGACTATAAGCGAATCCAACATTATTATTTGTGGGACCCCAGTCCCCTTCTTCCTGGAGGGCCATGGTACCTGCAATGACATTACCATCGTTGCTGATAACTTTTGCTGTACCATAATTCAGACTTCCATAAGCCAGGGTATCACCCAGAATACCCAATGGCAGCCAGGCGCCCCAGTGCGGATTGCCATTGGCTGAAACCGCAGCGATCTGAGCATCGAACAATGTATCAGGAATAGTATCACCATTGGTGTTATGGTAGTACTGAGGATAAGTAAAGCGGCCAATCACATTACCATTTGAAGCGATACCGGTAACTTCGCTAACGGCACCGTCCCAGGGTGATCCACCAGCCTGACCAGGAGTCATCCAATCTTCCCAATTGGCAAAATTATAGGTATCCCACTTATAAACGCGGTTGGGTGAATTCTCTGGTCCAGTGGTTGCGACCACGTAATTGCCAGCCTGATCCATAAACCAGGGACCATACTGGCTTGCGTCGAAGGCCAGAATATTCGATATATCGGCCTGTTCTACGAGCTGAGCCTGGAGGCTGACAGCAGCTATCAGTATGATAACAATAACCAGCCATGGTTGCATTTTTCTCATAACACTCTCCTTTTTCTCTTGCCGTGATAATTACGGAGCAAAACATTTACGATTAATTACCCTGAATTATAATCTCCCCCCATAGGGGACTACAACTATTGTTTTTTATAATTCTAAAATATTTTCAAGTGGCATTTACTATCTACTCTTACATTAGTATTTAAAATTAAAGATGAATTAAATAATATATAAACACTATATTAACAAAATGTTATAATAATATCCATAAAACGTTTTACACAGAAAAGAACTGACCAGCATCCGATGATTACCTCTGATCAAAAAATATTTCATTAAGAAAAAATATTTCTTTTAGTCCCCCAAAGGGGGTAACTAATCCTTGCAAAGCGAGATTCCCACTATTTACTTTACGCCATAATAATTTATGTGCAGACATTAAAAGGTGAGGCGCCTATGAAATCCAATCGAATTATGCTTATTTCCATTGAAATATTGCTCCTTGCTACTGCAACCCTGGCAAATCCAGACATTGTGAAATTCACAGTTGTGGAAAACCTCCAGGACCCCTGGGGAGGATCCATGTACTGGATTGGTGAAAATGCGAATATCTTTGGCGGTACCAATTATTTCGGTGGTGGATTTCTCTGGACAGAGGAGCAGGGTCTGGAAACAGTCGCCGCTCCACATATTAGAGATATGGATGAAAATGGAACATTGATAGGCAACAGTTATTTCCCGATGTTGTTAGGTGATTCTCTGGCCCAGGTTAACGCTCCATGCTATTATGATGGGGAAGAATGGATCATGATTGGCCCCATTTTGGGGACCCCCCCCGACAATATTGATTTTTACCAGGATGCCTGGGCCGTCGCTGCCGACACCCTGATCATTTCCGGCATGTACTGGCACGCTGCTGCACATACGACTGCCTTTGTCTGGTCACCAGACCACCCGGAAGGTCAACTCCTGCCAGATCATGGTGAAACCATGAGCAGTCGGCCCAACGATATGAGTGCAGATGGTAGTGTGATTGCAGGCTTTGCGGCCATCGATATCGATGGTCTGATAACAGGAAGAGCTGCCCATGCCTGGTTTAGAAATCCGGCAACTGGCAATTATGAGATTCAGTTTTTGGGTGCCCTGCACTCAGAGGGATCCTGGGTAGGAGGAGAAGCTTTTGGCGTGAGTCCCAATGGGGAATACATCTGTGGCTGGTCCCCTTCCGCTATGTTCATCTGGACTGCCGAGGAAGGGATGCAGGATATTGGTTATGCGCCGGGACACAATCCTGAAACCGCAGGGGTGATACCCATGAGCATCAATGATGCTGGGACGGCTGTGGGTTTTGCCCAGGCAGAGACCTGGGTATGGTCGCGTGAAGCCATTATCTATACACCTGAAAGTGGTATCATTTTTCTAAAAGACAGTCTTGAAAACCTCGGTCTTGAAGATGAATTCGAAAACTGGGGTTTTCTTCAAGCCAATAACATATCCAACGACGGTCGCCTCATTGTTGGATCGGTGATAGGTCCAGCAGGTATTATGCAACCCTTCATCCTTGAGTTTATTCCTCCTTCGGCACCAACAGATCTGGTGTCAAGTCTGTATAACGACGGCAATGACAGCTGGATCGATCTGACCTGGACAGACGATCCCACCAATAATGAATTCTCCTATAACCTGCAACGTCGGGTCACCATGGCGGACTCCTCAAGTGAATGGACAACCATTGCCCACCCCGATTCGGCAGATATCACCTACAGGGACACCGACATTTACTTTGCCAATGGTGTTGAATGGGAATATCGACTGCGGGCGGAAAACCCTGTTGGG
>CAZVSF010000146.1:6716-8195 GCA_964630195.1 uncultured Lentisphaeria bacterium | reverse complement strand
ATAATAGGGGAGGCCAGGGGGGTTGCCCTCCTTCTCAACCTATCCTCCAACCGAGGCTGAAAGACCTGCCTGTGTAAAGATTTCTATGATGCTTTCAAGCCTTTCCTGGTCTGGCTCTTTGAGGTTCGGTGAATCATAATCCCGGCCCAGTTTCGCATGTTTTTTTACAGCCAGATCGTGATACGGGAGTAGGTTAACAGCTCTCTTCTTTCCCGGGAGTGCCGCGATGAAAAGCGCTGATGCTTGAATATTCTCGTCATCGTCATTGATATCTTTTACCAGAGGTATGCGGACAATGATCTCAACATCGGTTTCAGCAAGGAGCTGCAGATTTTTTAAAAGCCCCCTGTTGTGAACACCCGTGTATTTATAGTGCCGATCCGAGTCCATCATTTTGAGGTCAAACAAAAATAATTCGGCATTATTGGCGACCTCCAGTAAAAGCTCACGACTCGCCATGCCGGCCGTATCCACACAGCGATGAATTCCCAGTTCCCCACATGCTTCCAGCAATGACAGCAACAGGTCTGGATGCATGAGCGGTTCCCCGCCAGAAAAAGTGACGCCTCCACCAGACTCTTCAAGAAGGGGTTTCTCGCGAGCAATAATTTCCATAATATCTTCTACCAGAAGCGGGTCTCCTGACATCTCAGTGGCCTTTGAAGGGCAGACCTCGGCACATTTTCCACAAAGAATACAGAGATCGCTTGATGTGACAATACCGTCTGGTGTCAAAACACAGGCAGCCTGCTCACAGACCTCTACGCAGGCCTCACAACCAAGACACTTTTCCCGTGAGTACATCTTCTGTACAGAAGAAGATTGACTCTCGGGATTGTGACACCAAACACAGGAGAGCGGGCACCCCTTAAAAAACACAGTGACACGAATACCGGGGCCATCATTGATGGCGTATCGTTTGATATCGAAAACCAGACTTGATTTCATGTCTTTTTCTGTGGAAAGCGAGGTGCTCACAAGGTCACCCTTAAAAGGATTCGTTCTCGGTGCGATCAATGACTTCTTGTTGAAGATCTGTGTTCATGTCATTGAAATAATCACTATAACCAGCCATGCGGACCAGCAGGTCTTTATAATCTTCAGGATTCTTCTGGGCAGCCCTGAGGGTGGCAGTATCAACGACATTAAACTGAATATGATGTCCGCCCTGTTTGAAATAGGTCCGAATAAGGCTCCCCAGCTTTTTGATGTCTTCATCCCGCTTTAAAAGACTGGGAAGAAAGCGCTGATTAAGGAGTGTTCCACCTGACCGGGTATGGTCCAGTTTGGTGAGCGAACGAATAACAGCTGAAGGTCCCTTGATGTCACATCCATGAGAGGGGGATGTTCCGTCAGAGATTGATTTCCCGGCGAGACGACCATTAGGCGTTGCCCCGAGAACCTTCCCGAAATAAATATGACATGTCGTGGACAGCATGTTGAGGTGAAAAACATCGCCCTTGGTGTTGGGTTTACCAT
>CAZVSF010000146.1:2293-6616 GCA_964630195.1 uncultured Lentisphaeria bacterium | reverse complement strand
GTCGTGGACAGCATGTTGAGGTGAAAAACATCGCCCTTGGTGTTGGGTTTACCATCTATTGCACCAAGCAGATCATCATAAACCTGCCTGGCAATGTCGTCTGCCTCATCATCATCATTGCCAAAAAATGGTGTCCAGTTGACAATGGTTTGTCGAAGTTTTTCTTCACCCTGGAAATTTCTGGATACAGCATCGAGAAGCGTTTTCATATCAAGGGTTTTTTTCTCGAAGACATGGGTGTTGATGGCTGACAGGCTGTCGGTTACCGTGCCCAGACCAGTACACTGGATGTAGTTTGTGTTATAACGGGGTCCACCATTGTAGTAATCCCGGCCCTTCGCAATACAATCATCAATGAGAACGGAAAGGAAGGGTGCCGGCGCGTATTTGGCAAACATGGTGTCGATATAATTGCTGACTCGGATCTTTTGATCCACGATATAATGAAGCTGTTTTAGAAACGCCTCATAAACCTGAGGGTAGGACTGAAAAGTTTCTGGATTTCCAGTCTCAATACCAACCCGCTTGCCGCTAAGGGGGTCCACTCCGTTGTTTAGGGTGATCTCCAGAATTTTGGGGACATTCAGATAACCCGTCAACAAAAAAGCCTCTTTACCAAAAGCACCAACCTCAATACAACCGCTGCAACCACCCTCTCGGGCATCATTCAGAGACTTGCCCATACCCACCATTTCCTGGATATAGGTCTCAGGGTTAAAAACAGAGGGATACCCATGTCCCTGGCGTATCACTTTGGCGGCAGCATGTAGAAACTGGTCCGGGGTTTTGGGGCTGATGTGCACCGATGTCCCGGGCTGTAAAAGATGGAGTTCCTCAATAACCTCAAGCATGATGTATGAAACCTCACTCACGCCATCAGAAGCATCACCTTTCAGCCCTCCAATGTTGATGTTGGTGAAATCATTATAGGTGCCACTTTCCTTGGCAGTTATTCCCACCTTGGGTGGCGCGGTCTGGTTGTTGACCTTTATCCAGAAGCAGCAAAGCAGTTCCTTAGCCTCATCCCTGGTAAGTGTGCCCTCAGCAATTTCTTTATCATAAAAAGGGGCGAGATGTTGATCAAAATGGCCGGGATTCATGGCATCCCAGCCGTTCAACTCAGTAATGGTGGCAAGATGAACAAACCAGTAGGTTTGTATAGCCTCCCAGAAGGTTCTGGGGGCGTTTGCGGGCACCTCGCGACAAACCAGTGCTATTTTTGAGAGTTCTTTTTTCCTGGTGGGATCTGTTTCCTCTTTTGCTTTCGCATCAGCCAGATCTGCATGACGATTGGCCAGTAAAATGACCGCATCGCAGGAAATATCCATGGCTTTGAGCTGCTCAAACTTATCCGTCGCATCCGAATCATTCAGAAAGTCAAGCGCTTCGATCTGTTCATGAATATCCCGCTTAAAATCAAGGAGTCCCTTTTTATATATTTTGCCATCCAGAGCGGTGTGTCCCGGAGCTCTTTGTTCCATAAATTCCGTAAAGAGGCCGGCCTCATAGGCTAGCCGCCAGGTGTCAGGAACATGATTGAAGATTCGTTCTCTCTGGGTGCGTCCCTTCCAGTAGGGGATCACCTCTTTTTCGTAAGTGTCCATATCTTTCTGGGAAATGGTGTAGCGTTGCTGGTCCCGCGTATTCAGGACATGAAAATCTTCAACACTATGACAGGTTAACTCAGGGAAGGTGGGTACGGCTTTGGGGTGGGGTCCTCGCTCCCCCACGATGAGTTCATCATCCCCGAAGTAGAGTGTCTTTTTCTTGCAATGATCCAGAAAAGTAAGCGCTCGGAAAACAGGAACAGAATGTTTCCCATAATGCTCCTTATAAAAGGCCGTTTGGTGTAGGGCTCGTTCAATGGATAGACAGGGCTCAGCCTCAAAACTCAATTTTCGAAGGCGCTGGATCCTGGGATTCATACCCGGACCAATCACACCGCCAGCAAGTTCTTGATAGAAATTACCTTCAGTTGAAGCCAGGCGTTCTGGTGTTTGATTGGTCTCTAGCCGGCCTTTTATTTCTTTAATGGATTTCAGAGGGACGCCCTTTAATCGTTCAGTTCAAATGAGAACACGAATCCACACCGCTTGATCATTCAATCTTTATCCCCCAAAGCTTCATTATAAAGACATCTGATGTATGGGTCAATGGCAATAACGCCAGGCTTGCAAGATTGAAGGGGCTTGGAAACAGGATCAATTACGACCATTTTAAGATCCACAAGACCATAACACAGGAGTCTTCATGGAAATCACAAGGCACTTCACCGCCACCACATTTGTGGTCAATCAGGGTAAAACATTACTACACCTTCATCGCAGCCTGAAAATGTGGCTGCCGCCTGGCGGACACATTGACCGGGATGAGCTTCCCCACGTTGCCGCATTGCGGGAGGTGAAAGAAGAAACCGGGCTGGATGTGGATCTCATCCATGCTGAGCCATCAATTCATTCTGAAAATGCCCAGGAACTTCCAGGACCAAGACATTTGCTTCTGGAAAACATCAATCCCTCCCATCAACATATTGATATGATCTATTTTGCCAGAGCGGACTCCTTTGATGTCACCCCAGATGCTGGCGAGTCAATTGAGTTGCGATGGTTTTCAGAAAGGGACCTGGAGGATGATATAATAGAGAACGACATTCGCCTGCTGGGGAAAGAAGCCATACAGCTTGTCGGGACCCACGCATAAATGTGTTTATCTGACTTTGATCTGGGAGTGTGTCTGAGGTGATCCAAAAAGCAGAAGCCATCGTCTTGAAGACATTAAATCATGGCGACACCAGCAAGATCATTACCCTTTATTCAAAGGAGTTTGGTCGTTTAAAACTTATTGCCAAAGGGGTGCGATCCCCCAAAAGCAAGGCAATGGGGTTATTTCAACCCTGTCGCCATATCCAGGTGATCTATTATGCCAAAAGCACCTCTGATCTGCAATTGTTCAAGTCTGGAGATCTCATAGATGGCTTTTTTGGTCTTGAGGAAGACTTTGATCGCTTGACCCTGGCTCAGGTGATGGTAGAGCTCCTGGATCGATCCGTAGAAGACCAAGAGACCCACCCCCTGCTTTTTCAGCTGATCGTTGATAGCCTCTCGAGGCTTAGTCGACGAGAAGTCAGTTCCGCAGAAGCCTATTGGTATTTTCATGCACAATTACTCCGCGAGCTGGGCTTTCGTCCCCATGTAAGCCATTGCTCTGTTTGCAGGGGAACACTGGATGAAGGAGCTTCGCTGGGTCATGGAAGTTCTCAGCTTGAATGTGTAAAATGCCACCAGCCCGGTCAGGATTCGATTTTTGTAAGCGGGCGGATCCTTCAAACCATTCAAAACCTGCTAGACGCAAGCTGGGAAGAATTGGAAAGATCAAAACTCAATGCATCGGAGCGGAGGTCGTTGTGGGACTTTCTCTGGCAATTCACCTTTCACCATATTGAGTCAGCCAGGGGAATGAAGTCGTTAAAGGTTCTGAGACAACTCTACAGATAAGCCTGCAGGTCCTGAGTGAACAGTGTAAAACCCCTAATAGTAGTTTTTGAAAGAAAAGGCTGAACTAGCTTTTTGTCGAACTGCTACCCCCACCCAGCATGGTGGCAAGCCATTGGGTTTCATCAAAGCTGGAAAGTCCGATTTTCATGGTCATGGTCAGGGGAACGGAAAGGATCATGCCCACGGGACCCAGCACCCAACCCCAGAACAAAAGAGAGAGAAACACGACCAAGGTTGAAAGACCAAGCCCTCTGCCCATAAGCCGTGGCTCCAAAAAACTGCCAATGGTGACGTTGATAACCAGATAACCGATTGCCACAGCCACCGCTGACCAGGGGCCCAGTGTAACCAGGGCGAGTAAAACTGGAGGTACGGCTGCCATAATCGATCCAATATTGGGAATATAGTTTAACAGGAAGGTCAACAATCCCCACAACAGGGCGTAGTCTACCCCCCAAATGCTTAACCAGATCGTCGCTATGACCCCCGTTCCTGTGCTGGTCCATGTTTTGATCACCATATAGCGGTTGATGTTTTTGAGGAAAGCATTCAGACGATCCATTTCAGATGAACCGGCTGGAAAAGCCTCCTCAATTTTATGGCTGAAGGTGGCGGTTTCCAACAGCATGAAAACAACCACGAGAAGAATAAGAAAAGTATCCCCGAGGAGATTGCCCATACCGGTCAATATTCTCGATGTCAGGCGCATGGCAGCGCCTGGGTCGATCAATTCAATAAACGTCTGGTCAGCAATACTGACGCCTCGAGCCTCAAGAAAAGCCAGTAGTTCGGCCAGCTTGATCTGAAGTCCTTTTTGGTAGCTGGGTAA
>CAZVSF010000146.1:0-2193 GCA_964630195.1 uncultured Lentisphaeria bacterium | reverse complement strand
AGGAGTCGCTGTGCTCGGTTAAACCCTGTATAAAAGATTTCAGACAACCTGTTTATCCCTGATTGGTTACATGCTTATAACGTTTAAGATAGTTAAAAATCCCGGAATGACAGCCTGGAATTGGTGAGCCTATTGTATCAACCTTCTTATGATTCGATAAGTGATCATGGCTGATAACCCAGAAACAGCCATGGCAATGAGCGTCCCAGCAGCCAGACTGAAATGCTGATAGGCATAATGAGCTGTAAATGAATAGATCCCAACATTAATCATGCCGCTGATCATGAGCGTTTTGGCCACAGCTCGCGAAAATTCTGGTCCACCTGTACGATAAGTAATAAAGAGGGTTGACATAAAGATCACTGGAAAATTTGAAGCGATGCCACCAATAACAGGACCCGTGAGTCGGCTGATGAGAACCGCCAGAGAAATTATAAAACCACTGACAATACCACGGGCCACAATCTGATGGGTTGTATATGGAACGCGGATACCACCCTTGTGGGCGATATGCATGAGATGTTCGCTTATGTAATAGGCTCCCAGTAGTGATGTGGACCATACCAGGAATGAAACAAGGGCACTTTCAATACCCAGGAAAACCACAGCAGAAATAATTATGAACCAGACAAGAAGTGCAGCCAGAAGGGCCTGGTTCAATCCAGCATGGACACGCGCCAGATAGATCAAGATGAAAAGCCCATTAACACCCATCACCAATGGAATCATCACCGCAGCTCGGGAAGCGTCCTCGGTGGATTGTGATAAACCGATAAAGAGTAAGGCAACGACAATGGTTGAGGGCAAACCACCAATAAAACCGCCTATTCTACTGCCAAACCGCTCAGCGATCACGGTGACGGAGGTGATCCAGATAGATCCCACCAGGAAACTCAAGGCGAGTTTAATCAGGAATGTTTGATCTAAGGATGCCACGGAAACAGATTAAGGAATAAGGAGGGGTTTGCCACAGATTTCATTTTTAGTCCGATGATGTGGGGCGCCTTGCAATGCGCCCCTGCCCCAAATTGTATTTATCCCTGAAAACCCATTCTTTGGAACCAATGGGAAATCTGTTATAATGTTCACAATGCTTCATTATATCATTAATCGCTTCGGACAGCTGGTCCCTGTGATCCTGGGAATCATATTATTGACCTTCATCCTCATGTATATCGTTCCAGGAGACCCTGTGCTTTCCATGGTGGGGGAGCGCTACAACGAAGCAACCCTTGAGCAATTAAGAGAGCAGTTTCATCTCAATGACCCCTTGTGGAAACAGTTTGGACACTATCTTTGGGATCTGGTCCATGGTGATCTGGGAGTTTCATTTATTTCCCAGAAGCCGGTGACCGACATGATCCTGGAGCGCTTCCCGGCAACGATGTTGCTGGCAGTCGGCGCCATGTTTGTCTCCGTTCTCCTGGGGATTTCTGTTGGTGTGATCTCTGCGATCAAGCCACATTCATGGCTGGACCGCACCACCATGGCTGTTGCGCTTCTCGGCGTATCGGCTCCCGTTTTTTGGGTCGGTCTGCTTATGGTAATTGGTGCTCGGGCTGTGGGCTGGCCATATCTCACGGGTTATGGTTGTTTGCCATATCTAATTTTGCCGGCCATCACCCTGGGAACCCGCAGCGCCGCTTTTCTGGCTCGGGTCACCCGGGCGAATATGCTGGAGGTGCTCTCACAGGACTATGTCCGCACGGCCAAAGCCAAGGGCCTTTCTAATTTTATTGTTGTGGTGAAACATGCGCTCAAAAACACCCTCATACCTGTCATTACCATCATTGGTGTTGATTTTGGCTCCTATTTGTCCGGTGCGGTTTTAACCGAATCCATTTTTAATTGGCCGGGTATTGGGCGCCTGGCCCTGAACGCCATTTTAAAACGTGATTTTCCAGTCATCCAGGGCGCTGTTCTGGTTACTGCCCTGATCTTTGTCACCGCTAATTTTGTGGTGGACATTCTATACGGGGTTATTGATCCCCGCATACGCCTGGGGAAGAATAAATCATGAGTTACCTACGAACCAAGCGGCGATTGACTTCAAGCAAAGCTTTCGTCTTACTTCGTTTCGAATCGCCGCATAGGATGACCCACGGACCCCTTTTGAAGGTTATGTATGCGCGGTAGCATTACATCAGAAACGATTAAGCAGATCCGCCGGAACAAGGTCGCCCTGTTTGGTCT
>CAZVSF010000145.1:0-8252 GCA_964630195.1 uncultured Lentisphaeria bacterium | reverse complement strand
ACTTCAACATCGAATATGGGTTCAAGCAGGGTTGGTTTAGCCTGCTTACATGCATCACGGAAGGCACCCTTCCCAGCGATCTGAAAAGCGATATCCTTTGAATCAACAGGATGCATTTTACCATCATAGAAAGTTGCCTTCACATCAACAATGGGAAATCCAGCAATAAAGCCTTCCTGAGAGGCGGCGGTAATCCCCTTTTCAACAGAGGGCACAAAGACACGATCCACATTTTGACCAACCAGGGTCTCTTCGAAAACAATTCCCTCACCACGGGGTAATGGTCCTACTCTCAGCATGACCTCAGCGAACTGACCAGCACCACCCGACTGTTTCTTGTGACGATACCGTGCCTCTGCCGTGCCCTTGATCGTCTCGCGATAAGCGATCTTGGGTTCAACCAGTTCGATCTGCACTTTGAATCGCTCTTTGAGTTTTTCAAAAGCTACATTGATCTGTAGTTCACCCTGTCCGGAAAGGACGGTTTGATGAAGCTCTGAATCCACTTCATAGAGCAATGTTGGATCTTCCTCATGCAGCAAAGTCAAACCAGCACTAATTTTATCTTCTTCCCCTTTGACCTTGGAAACCACGGCGAATTGAATATTCGGACCTGGAAATTCAGTTGCTTTTAAGGTGACTGGATTTTTTGGGTGGGACAATGTGTCACCCGTATGTGAAATTTTCAGTTTAACGGTTGCACCGATATCTCCAGCATTGATGGCGTGTACTTCTTCCCGGTCATGACCATTAATAGCATAGACGTGACCGAGACGTTCGCTACCACTTCGGATGGGGTTGACCAAATCCATGCCGGATGTGATCTTACCAGCATAGACACGAAATAGACTTAACTCACCAACATGCGCTTCGCTCATGGTCTTGAAGATCAGAGCTGCAGTGTCCTTTGGATCATCTGCATGTAATTCTGTTCCATCCTCTGCAATCGCAGCAGGCATATCAGCTGGAGATGGAAAATATTTCTGAATAAGCTCCATGAGCCGCGAGGCACCGACATTTGGAATGGAGGCTGTACAGAACACAGGAAAAATTTGTTTGTGGATAATGGCTTCACGTAAACCGTGTCGTAGATCATCTTCAGATAATTCACCTTGATCGAAATATTTTTCCATTAACGCTTCATCAGATTCAGCGACTTGTTCGACAAGCTCTGTGTACATGGTTTCAACTTCGTCAGCCATCGCTGCTGGAAGGTCTTCCATGGTGTATTTACCGCTGGCGTCTTTATAAACAAGGGTCTTCTTGCGAATGATATCGACGACCTTGTTAAATCCAATACCCTCATTGACAGGTAGCTGTAAAGCAGTCACATGATTGCCATAGGAATCTTTGATCCTATTAAAGGCTTTATGAAAATCAGAATGCTCGTTGTCCAACCCGGTGACCACAAAAGTTCTTGGGATACCATAATCATCGCTATATTTCCACATGTTTTCTGTTCCCATTTCGGGTCCATGTGTGCCATCGACGACAATAAGACTGGTATCAGCAACCCTGACTGCGCTCAAGGCATCCCCTATAAAATCTGTAAATCCTGGTGTATCTAAAATGTTTAGTTTTGTCTCTTGCCATTCAATGGCCATCAAAGATGTACCAACTGAGCATTGGCGTTCGATCTCTTCTGGTCTGTAATCGGATTTTGTGTTTCCCTCTGCAATGGTTCCCATCCGTGTTGTCAATCCTGCTGAAAACAGCATGGCTTCAGTCAGAGCAGTCTTACCTGACGAAGCGTGGCCGACAATGGCAACGTTTCGGATATCCTTTGTCAAATAGTCTTTCATTCTCAACTCCTCAATAAGTTTAAGCGTATATAATTAAAAATTCATACCAAGGAAGCTGGTATGAAAACTGGTTTTTTTTGTTTCCAGAGAAGTACACATATTAATCTTTCGACTCAATTAATGAGCCCCCAAAAATCTCTATTATTCGAAGATTCGCAAGACATTTTTAACCCTCAACCGCATATACTTGGGGGATATATCAAATTGTGAACTTCTGGAAAGATTACAGCTGTTGCAACTATTCTTCAGCAACATTTCCACCCTGTTCAGGCGGTATTCCAGTATAGCATCCCACAATAAATGTCACATCATCTTCAAATGAAGATTTACGATTGAATTTTTCAATTTTTTCAAGAAGCAGGGAGGTGATCTCGGTGACATCCCTATCTATGTTGTCCTGAATTGCTTCAATCAGACCCCGTTCGTCCAGCAACTGGCCGGCACTTCCAATGGTTTCAGTGAGACCATCCGTATAAAGAACAATTAAATCTCCGGTCTGAAGGCTCACTTCCCCCATCTCATATGTAAATTCGGGATCAAAACCCAGTAGCGGTCCACCTGCATTCAGACGTTCCAGGCTTCCATCCCTGTGGAAAATGAGTGGTGCAGGATGCCCGGCGTTCACATATCGAATAACCCCCTCATCAATATCCATTTTCGATAAGAAAAAAGTGATCTGCTCATCGAGCTCGGTTTCATTGGTTAAATATTTATTCAAGTTGCTCATGAGAGTAGCAACCGGGTAACCTTTTTGGGACTCATTGAGATAGGCTGCATAAAAATTAGACATGATCAGGGCGCCTGAAATTCCCTTGCCGACCACGTCCCCGATACCAATGATAAATTCATCCTCGTTTTTACTTGAAAGGTCATAGAAATCACCGCTGATCTGCCGACAGGGAATATACCGCAAGTCAAAAGCAACTTCCTCGTGCTCAGGAATTTGATTCGGCAGTAATGATTTCTGAATGATCTCCGCTTTGGCCATGTCCTCGCTGAGTCCACTTTGCATGTTCACGTGCTTGTCAACCTTATAGCGTTCCATCAAAACACCAGCCTGCGTCGCAATGGTCTGAAGAAAATCCAGATCATCCTCACTAAATGCCGCGACTCGATTGGACTCCAGATTCATAGCACCATAAACGATGGATCCGCCTGCAATGGGCACACATAACTCAGATCGAGAGTCAGACCGCCCTGATAAATAGTTCTTTTCACGGCGAACATCTGGTATTGAAATAGGTTGCTTTGTGGCGATACAGCGTCCAACGATGCCTCGTCCAATTTTTAGTTTGAGAGGATTGAGCCTGCGGCTGTTGTAACCGTGTTGGATAAATTTTTCGATATTTTCACCCTCTGCAGAAGCAAGGAAAACGCCACAGGCATCATAGGGTACGATCGTGTTTACTTCATCCAAAAGCAGGTTAAATATGAGGGAAGTATTGCGAGTGGCTGCCATTTTGTTGGCAATCAGTGTCATGGCTTCCTGTTTGCGGGCTTCCATCTTTATTCGGTGATACAACTTTCGTTTTTCGATGAGTACGGCAATCTGATCAACAACGAAATTATATAATGTCCCGGAGCGTCTTGCCTGCATATCCATAGGCATTTTGTCTAGCAAAATGAAACCAGCCAATCTGCCATTTGTTTTCAAAGGAATAGCCCACTGGAATGCTTTGAAGCTACGATAATCCATTGAAGAGACATCAAGTGGATCATGGTGCAGGTCCTTCACACTGTATTTAACATTCAGGAGATGATGATCAGTATCCATGAGTTTCTTGAGTATTTCATGTTCACTATCAAGGGTTATCCCATCAAGAAACATGGGTTGCGGGGCGATGGATGATTCGATCTTGAAAACACCCTTTCGTCTGACGAATAGAGCCACGATATCAGATTCAAACAGATATTTCAGCGCGCTGGGGACCTTGTCCAGCATATCACGATAGGTTTCGATCTTCTCCAGGTCATCCAGAATGTCTCTGAATCTTTCATTTCGCTCGTAGTAGGATGAAGCGATGACACGCAGCACAAGTTTACGGCCAATGGAACGCAACGGGATATAGAGGTTAATGACAATGCCAGCAAAAACAAAGTTTGCCAGAATGGGGTGCTCACCAAATCCAAGAAACTGATTTACCAGATATCCCAGGATTGAAATGATAATTATCAGAATGAGGGAAACCAGGAGTTCTTCCCGTCTAAGCATTTTGAATTCCCTCACCGAAAAGGTCTTCTGATACACCTGCTACTTCTTCGATCATGGAGCGCAACACCGGGAGCACACTCAATTGTGACAAGTCCTCAATGGCAAATATTCTTGAAAAAGCGTAGTTCTGGTGACTTACAGGAATGTGCTTATTTATAATAATGACACGTTCAGATTTGATACGGCAAGCATCACCTTTGAAGTCCCCTTTTTCATAACGAATGGTATACCCCAGCTTTTCAGCAAGGGCTTCAAATTCGTCTCTTATCCGTTCTGCCTTCATTTATAGCAAGGTATCCCTTTTTTGTTTCTCAAAGCTGTCTACCAGCTCTTTAACGTTCTCCGTCTCGCCTCTGGGAATAATGAGCAAGGCATCAGGTGTGTCTATCACTACCATATCATCAACCCCAACAACTGCTACCGTTTTACCTTCTGCATAGACAAGATTGTTCTCGGAATTATGGAAAATGACATCCCCCTTGGCCACATTCTGGTTCTTATCCTTGTCTCTCATTTCGTGGACGGCATCCCATGAGCCCACATCATTCCATGAAAAATCCACTCTGACAACATATACATTTTGAGCTTTCTCCATGATACCGTAGTCAATGGAAATGCTTCTCAAGGTCGCCCATTCAACGGTGAGAACAGAATCCCAAACTGATTTACCAAGGGCTCCCTTGATATTTTCCAGGCTATCCCATATCTCTGGTAAATAGTCGTGAAAGCTCTGAAGAATACTGTCAACTCTCCAGACGAACATACCACTATTCCACAGAAAATCACCACTCTTCAAAAAGAGTTCGGCTGTATTAAGATCAGGTTTCTCTGCAAAGGCCTTGACTGCGTAAATGGGCTCATCTGGGTTTGTACGACTATGATATTGAATATATCCATATCCAGTGGCAGGTCTTGTCGGCACAACGCCAAAGGTCACCAGACCTTTCATCTCTTCGGCAATATTAATTCCCTGATGCATAAAATCTGTGAAAGTATCAACATCGCTGATGTAATGATCCGCAGGGAAAACACCCATAACGGCATCTGGATCACGATCTTGAATGATGATGGCAGCCAGACCTATTGCTGGTGCTGTGTTTTTGCCCTCAGGTTCAATAATAATATTCTCTTCTGGCAGTTCCGGGCATTCCTTGCGAATCACCCCTTCCTGATCGGAATTTGTGATAATAAGTATGTTGCTATGGCTGGTAAAATTATGGAGCCGCTCGACTGTCATCCTTAACATGCTCTCCTTCCCGACGATGGGTAAAAGCTGTTTGGGTGTTGCTCGACGGCTTTGTGGCCAGAAACGTTTACCAACGCCACCTGCCATAATGACTGCAAAAAAAGACATATCTCCTCTTTTCTCCTAATTACGATGAAGCTTGGAAAGCGATAAGTGACCTTTGAAAACTAATTCCGCAGGTCCCTTTAACCAATACTGATTTCCACGCTGATCAACTTCCAGTTCACCACCGGGGAAGGAAATCTGAATGGGCCAATTTAGACCCCATTTTATTTGTGCATATATTGCCGTGGCTGCTGCCCCTGTTCCGCAGGCCAGGGTTTCCATGTTCACACCACGCTCCCACGTTCGTACTTTGATAGCGTTGGTCATTTTTTCAATAATATTGACATTGGTCCCCAAGGGATGCGCCTCATGACTGTTCATTTCTTGTCCTAGCGGGTCAAGATTCTCAGCATCAACGTCTTTTACCGGAATGATCAAATGGGGAACGCCCGTATCAATGAAACCGCAATTCTCAGCTGGGATTCTCCAGTCTTCCAAATGTCCATTCACCCTGATCTCAACATCCACGACATCATCAATGATATGATAGTGATGCACCCCGTCATCTGCGGAAAAAGTCCCTGATGACCCTACCCTTCCCATCAATTTTGCAAAGCTCACCAGACAGCGGGCACCATTGCCGCACATTTCACCGCGTGAGCCATCCGCATTGAAATAATTCATTTTGAAATCTTCTGTGGCGTGATCCTCCAGAATCATCACACCATCTGACCCGATGCCAAAGCGTCGATCACAGATTTCAAT
This sequence comes from uncultured Lentisphaeria bacterium, assembly GCA_964630195.1. Classification (GTDB taxonomy): domain Bacteria; phylum Fidelibacterota; class UBA8477; order UBA8477; family JABMPR01; genus JABMPR01. Next base: position 2,182 of record CAZVSF010000145.1, on the reverse strand, counting down.
TATCTGTTGGCGCGAGAGGTCTAATGCTCCATCCCAACTTTCAAAAACAACAAAATCATTCCCGGCACCCACGTATTTATAAAATTCAAGTTCCTTATTCATTGAGCATCCAAATTCCCAGGTCTGTTTCCCACCTTGCCCTGATCTTTATTTCATCTGGAAAAAACCAGAAAGGTTCAGCTTTTGCCGCAGGTCCCATGCCGCCGCTAAAATAGCGACCATCACCATTTTCATCTATATAGCCGACAAGGGCATATGATTGAGCAGGTAAATTATCCAGGATAAAGGCTTCACCAGGTTTCAGTCGGAATGACCTATTGACCCCCTTGCCGGTTAAATTGCACTCGATATTATTAACACCCATGTGCACGATTCGCAAGCTGCCCAGTGAGTCCTGGGGAGTTGATCTCAACGTCCCGGTCATGAGACTATCAAGGTCCCTTCCATTCAACGGAACATGGAGTTGCCTGGTTTTGATTTCCCACTTGTATTTCCGGCCATCTTCCAACATGTCATTTGCCACAAAACGCCAGGTCATACTGTTGATCTTCTCCAGAGAACCTGGAATACTTACTGAATCAATAGCTTTGTCCACCAACGAAAAAGCACTATCTGATTTGAAAAGTAGCGGGAGATCTGACTTTAATTGAATACTTGATCTCACAGCAGCGCTGTCCGGATTGTCATCATGCAACCATTTCACATCCAGGGGTCCCAAAGCGAGGGTATCATAAACACTGGCAGCTGTAAATATAAGCGTATCTGAATTGAGTTTATACCCGCTGGTATCCTGAAAATTGTGGATCCAGATTTTTGCACCATTCTTTAGAGGGCTCGAAATATCAAGGTTCATTGCAAATTTATCGTCTCGATCAAGCGCGCCACCGAGAATGGGCATTTTTGTTCCATTAACAAAGAGATCAACCATCTCCAGGCTCTCATTGGTTACCATCCGATTCGCTCTAAGCTGAATAAACTGCGGTCCCCTGGCGGAGACGCCCAACAATTTCACCTTTTCCAGTGGTACGACCTGTGGCCAGATCTTATGTCTGTTTAAAACACTATCACTTTTTGCCCAAACGGATGCCACTTCAGGTCTCCCGAAATAGTCATCCCCATCGATCAACTTGTTGTTATTCCGATCCCAATGGTAGAAGAGCATATAGGATCTTTCTGCCAGATATGGCAATTCAAATTGCCCTTTGTCGTCAGGTTGAAATACATAGTCCGCACTCTGTTGCCGCAATTCAGACAGATCTGTGTCGAATTGACGGTAGAGCAGGAGATCACCATTTTTCTTGATGTCTGCGGGCCCTGAGATCGATCCATCCAACCTGCCGGCGTTTAGCTGAGAACCCGTGCTGAATGCCAGAATATATGTGGCAGCCAGGCCATTCCCCCTCAAATCCTGAACCCCTTTGTCCAGGGTCAGGAGATACGTTTCATTGGAGTCCAGGGGCTGATCGAAAATTATTTTAAGCCAGGTCCAACTCGATTTTACCTGGTACTCCCCGGGTGGTCTCGGCCAGATCTGAAGGGATGCCTCAAAACTGGTTTTTTTCATCTGCTCATTGAACTTGATAAAGATCTCCGTCCGCTGATCCACATTCACAGACTCATTCTCAGGGGAGCTGTACAGGATCTGGGGAGCTTGCTTGTCCTCTGGACCTCCAGTGATGGCACGCTCATTGGCACAGGTCCATAACACGGAGAGTAACAGGAGTATTCCCATTAGGGTTGTGATGATCCTAGACATGATGCGCTTCCAGATCGTAGGGGATCGATTTCCCCAGTGTCATGGAGTCAGGTTTTATATGACTGGTATATATGATCAATTCTACACCCCGTTTAATTGAACCTCTTAGTGCTTCTGAAAATTCCGGGTCTCGACCCCAATGGGGTTCAAACGAATTTGCATCAGAACGTTGAATAATGAAGAGCACGGCCGCCGAGCGTTGAGCTGTGATGGAATCTGCAAGATGGAGCACATGTCGTCTGCCTCTGGATGTGACTGCATCGGGAAATCGGGCCACGCCATCTTCAACCAGAGTGCCGGACTTGACTTCCACTAATTTTTCCAACCCATCCTTCTCAAGCAGGAAATCAAAGCGTGAATTTCCCAGTGTGTACTCCTGCTTTTTGATTGTCCAGCCCTGCAATTCCTTGATAAGCGAATGCTCAA
>CAZVSF010000144.1:0-8292 GCA_964630195.1 uncultured Lentisphaeria bacterium | reverse complement strand
GCCGAGATGGTGAATACCGACCGACCCCTCTATGAATTTCTTTTCCAGGCTCCCCAGTCCTATACCCGGGAAGAGAATGAGCGTTCTGAGTGGAAAGCATATCAAAACCGTCTTTATAAGGTACTCATGGAGCTGATTGAACAGGGTATTCAGCAGGGAGAATTTCCCCAAATGGAAGCCCGCCTGATCATGAGAGCCATGGGTGGCCTTTTCCATGGACTCGTCTTTTTAGGGAAAGACAGTCACACGATCAAAGAAGATGAAATTGAAGAAATGCTTGGCAATCTCCTGGGTAAACCTGAACAGGCCCCAGAGACCAAGCATTAATTATACAATCATGAAAATCAACCCAGCGAGGAGATATCTATGCAAAGAAAAGCTACAATTTTTACACTAACCCTCTTGGCCCTGGCGTTTAGCCTGTCATTTGGTCAAGCGTACATGGAAGATTTTGAAGATGGTGACATCAGCAATTGGGCACAGTACCGTGCCGACGAGGAAATGATCCAGGCCATCGATATGACCAGCGCACCTGCCGTACTTGTAGGTGGAGGCGACAAGGTTGGCTACATTCAGGATCTGGACAATTCATATTCTGGTGCAGCAATCCTTCTTTATGGCAATGCAACGGATGCCAATTATACCGTTGAAGCAGATGTTTATGTCTATGAAAACGATCCGGCTGGATCAGCTTATACCGGTATTGTGGCTTATGCTGATTCATCTCATCAGGGCCCCCATTCCCATGGCTACTATGTGAAGCTTGTGGCTGACTTTGATGGCGACAACCGTTTCCGTCTCTACAACAACCAGCTGAATTTCAGTACGTTCCAGTATAGCTTCAGCAATTCGATCCCAGCCGACAATGTGGACAAAACGGAAGGTTGGCACCACATGAAGATCATCGTTAGTACCGATCCAGCGGACAGCACAGTCTCCTACCAGTGCTTCTATGATGAGATCGATCTGGGTACCTATGTGGATGATAGTGACATGCACACCTATATGGGACAATCTGGCCTGTATGCCTTCCAGATGGACGGTGTAGATGGCCTGGCTGGTTACTTCGATAACTATATGGTTGAACCCAATGGTGGTGCATCAGAATTGGATCATTCCGAAGATTTTGAAGATGGTGACATCAGTGAATGGCAACAATACCGGATTGATGAAGAAATGATCCAGGCCATCGATATGACCAGCGCACCTGCCGTACTTGTAGGTGGAGGCGACAAGGTTGGCTACATTCAGGATCTGGACAATTCATATTCTGGTGCAGCAATCCTTCTTTATGGCAATGCAACGGATGCCAATTATACCGTTGAAGCAGATGTTTATGTCTATGAAAACGATCCGGCTGGATCAGCTTATACCGGTATTGTGGCTTATGCTGATTCATCTCATCAGGGCCCCCATTCCCATGGCTACTATGTGAAGCTTGTGGCTGACTTTGATGGCGACAACCGTTTCCGTCTCTACAACAACCAGCTGAATTTCAGTACGTTCCAGTATAGCTTCAGCAATTCGATCCCAGCCGACAATGTGGACAAAACGGAAGGTTGGCACCACATGAAGATCATCGTTAGTACCGATCCAGCGGACAGCACAGTCTCCTACCAGTGCTTCTATGATGAGATCGATCTGGGTACCTATGTGGATGATAGTGACATGCACACCTATATGGGACAATCTGGCCTGTATGCCTTCCAGATGGACGGTGTAGATGGCCTGGCTGGTTACTTCGATAACTATATGGTGGTGGCTAATGGATCAACGGCCATAGACGGTCAATTTTCTACACGTCCCGAAAGCATGACCATGCATCAGAACTTTCCCAACCCCTTCAACCCCTCTACAACCATCTCTTTTGAGATGCATGCAGCGGGAGAAACCTCTCTGAAGGTCTATAACATTAAGGGAGAATTGGTAACAACCCTGGCCCAGGGTCATATCCAGCCTGGTAGCTATCAGGTTACATGGGACGGAAGAGATAATAACGGTCAGCTGGTTGCCACTGGAAATTACATTGCTGTTCTGAGCAAGGGTAATGAACAGGTTAGCCGCAACATGCTTATGCTCAAATAAAAAATAAGTCAAATGGGCCGCCTCATCATGAGGCGGCCTGTGATAACCGAATGAAAACATATATGCGCCCTTTTCTCTCTCTATTTCTGCTTATGGTTCTTCACCTCCCTGTCTTGGCTGGAGTTGGGGGAAAAATTGCCGGAGTAGTGACTTCAGATGATCAGGGTCCCATGGTGGGTGTGAACGTGGTTGTTGTAGGAACTCGTTTTGGTACCGCCACCAATGAGAATGGTGAATACTTTATTCTCAATGTTCCCCCCGGGACATATAACATCAAATTCATGATGATCGGCTACAAGACCTCTGTACATCAAGATGTCCAGATCGTTTCAGATTTTACGACACGCGTAAATGCCCACCTGGAAATTTCTGCTCTGGATGCAACAGAAGAAGTCTTCGTGGTTGCCACTCGACCGCTGATCCAGCGTGATGCAACAGCTACGATCCACATCATTAGTGCAGATGATATCATTGCCATGCCAGTAGATAATTTTAAGGACGTACTGGTCACTCAAGCTGGTTTTACAACGGATGAGGATGGTGGTATTCATGTCAGGGGTGGGCGGACCAAAGAGATATTGTACATGATCGATGGTGTGATCGTGAGGGATCCCATGGAGGGTGACTTCAGTGGAACGGTGAACCAGAATGCCATTCAGGAAATGACGGTCATCAGCGGAACCTTTAATGCTGAATATGGCCAAGCTATGTCCTCAGTTGTGAATATTGTGACCAAGGAGGGTGGCGAAACCTTTCATGGTCGCATCGAATACACCTCTGATCAATTGAATGCCTATAAATATCATGAACCGGGTGCTTTTGAATATCTAGACACCAGCTATGCGGATGAAGATACTGCCTTCACCTATCTTGATCTACGCGAGGGCTTGTTCAGCTACTATAATGATGCACCTGATGGCTTTTATCCCAAAGCGTTGATTCCCCTGCTGGGAATGCCTGTGAGCGGTCAGCTCAGCGTGAGTCTGGGCGGTCCCCTGTTCAAACGAACCAGCTACTATATCTCAGGCTTGTTCGCATCTGAAGAAAGCCCATTACCCCATGGTGGTGATTTCAGTCAGGATATTCAATTGCGCCTGAGCCATGATCTCAGTGATCAAATTAAAGTGGGAGCCCATCTCCATAGTTCGAGCCGTTTATATCAGAACTATTCTCACCGTTGGAAATATCTACCCGAGAGCAACACCCATACCTATAAGGGAAATGATAGAATATCCCTGACCTTGACGCACGCGCTGTCAGAAGCCTGGTACTACAATGTTCATTTATCCAGCCAGACCGTGGGTACCAGGATCGGTGTTGCCAACCTGAAACCTGAAGCGTATGAGCGACCACTCACCGATGCCAGTGTCTACTTCTATGCCTCCGGAAACAGAGGCAATTACACAAACAATGTGAGTCATAGCAAATCCTTGAATATCAACTCGACCTATGCCACTGGAGACCACCTTGTCAAGGGCGGCCTAAACTATTCTGCGCACGAATTGGAAATTTATAGCGAGGAAGATCCCTGGCTGGGTGGTACAAACTTCAAGGATGATACCACTTACACACCCAATGAATTATCTTTCTATATACAGGATAAAATAGAGTTCGAATATCTCATTCTCAATCTTGGTATCAGATATGACCGAATAGATCCCCGGATAGGAATGTGGGAGGATATCACCCGTTTTGCTCTCTGGGATACCACGCTCCAGAACTGGGTTGCAGCGCCTGTCATCGATGCACCGGTCGAAAGTAAATGGAGCCCCAGAATTGGTCTGGCCTATCCGGTGACCGAAAACACGGTTTTCCATTTTTCTTATGGTCATTTTTTCCAGAGTCCTGATTTTAAAGCCATGACCTATAATGCTGATAAAGATATCTCAGCAGCCTTACCCCTTGTCGGTAATGCCGGGGTTAAACCCCAGAAAACAGTGGCCTTCGAAGTTGGCGTGAAACAGGCGCTTTCGCCAATTACCAGGCTTGCAGCAACCGTATGGTCAAAGGACATCAGAGACCTTTTATCGACACAGTCCTATCGCATCATTTCTATTCCTGTTGTGGTCTATACCAACTCCGATTATGCCAGTGTGAAAGGTGTGGATATCAGTCTGGATCGTCAATTCAGCGGTCATTTTAGTGCCAATATGAGCTATACACTCTCTGTGGCCCGTGGTAACAATTCAACACCCATTGCAGGATATTTCTCTGCCTATGAGAACGAAGAAATTCCTCATAAAGAATACTTCCTGGATTTTGATCAGCGTCATGATCTCTCTTTGAATTTATCCTATAGAGGCGGGGAAAAAGCTGGCGGTGTTCTTTTGGGAATGCGACCCCTCGCCAATCTTAATGCAAACCTGCTATTGAATGTGGCCAGCGGTTTGCCTTATACACCCTATGTTGATCCAACCATACAGGTGGAGGTCAATTCCGCTCGCAAGCCCTGGATCTATAGTCTTGACTTACGCTTGAAACGTCAGTTTTCCCTGGGGGGTTTAAAGCCAGCCTTTTTCATGGAGGTCATGAATCTCACTGATCATGAAAATGTTTTGAGTGTAAACAGCCGAACAGGAAAACCTTTCGATCAAGGCAGTTCGGGTTTGGTTGGGGCTGGGGATGACAGCAATTTAAATCCAGCAAAACTGGGTCCCGGAAGATCGATCAAAGCCGGTTTTAGTGTGGGGTGGTAATGCAAAAGAAGCTGCTGATAATTTCTCTACTATTGCTCACGATGGTCCCGCTTCAAGCACAGGATTGTGCCTCCTGTCATCGTCCCAATGAGGTTTCGTCACTCCAAAAGGCTGCTGGGATATTTCAAAAATCGGTTGGGGTTATGGATAAGGGGCAAGTCCAGAACAATACAGGCAATTTTGGGACACTTTCGAGTTTCCATGTCTATTTCACCAATGCGGTCCACTGGCCAGCCTCTGCTGCCTATGAACGACAGTACTCCTTCGGGATGGGATTCATGGTGGGGATCAATGAGGATGATGTCATCGAAACTGAAACCCAGAGCCAGTCAAAAATACTGGACTGGTTGCCGCCAGATGATGCCAGGGGCATAGAATATTCAGGAGAGGTGGTCGCCGAATCTGACGATACCCCATTTATGGCCAGCAGTGATTTGACCCAAACCTGGCCGGAGTTGGGATGGCCAGGATATTTCAGGGTAGATGTGAACAGCTTGACCGAAGAGCAACTGGATGCTCACCCCGATGCCAGAACCTTGCCAGACGCCCCCAATCAGTTCAGTTCGGATCGGGATCTATTTGCCACCTACAATGATGCCCAGAACCCTCAGGGCAGCCATGGTCTGACCGTTGAGCAGACCGCCTATTCCTATGGCCGCACCTATGCCGAGGATATCGTCTTCTGGGATCTCAAAGTGTTTAATGATGGCGGGCAGGATCTTGACAGTATCTATATTGGGCTTTACACTAAATTTCGCCCGGACTTTGACAACCATGATTATCTTAATTTTATTGACAGCGATAACGATGGGACCAAAGACCTGATCTATGTCTATGATTTGAACAACACACCAGATGGTGCCTGGCATGAGACCAATGATCCGCTGGGAATGGTGGGTATCAAAGTGTTTGATACACCAGGTCAGATCGGGATAACAGATTTTCACCACTTCTCGCGGGAAGCCTCGCCAACCACCGACCAGGAGATGTGGGCTTTGATGAGCAGCAAACAGAATTCAGAGCATCTGGTTGACCCTCAATACTATTTCCATGGCAGCAATTCACGAATTGATGATACCGGACAGGATGCAGCTACCATCGAGAGCTATTATCCGCCTTTTTCTGATGCCGGGGAACCTGCCCGGGTTGGTAACGGCATCAATTATGTGATTTCCTGTGGCCCTTTCGATCTGAAAGTCGATTCCATGACCACCCTTTCGTTTGGTCTTGTCATGGGTGATGCCGGCAGTGTTCCAGATAGCCCCGATACCACAGACCTCATGGTGAATGTCCGGATTGCCCAGGATATGTACCGGCTCTATTTCCAGGGGTCGGGACCTCCTGATCCACCTCAGCTCCATGGCGTTCCGGAAGATGGCAAGGTCACCCTCTATTGGGGTGCTGCCTCTGAAAACTCCAGGGATGCCTGGACCGGTGAAAAAGACTTTGAAGGCTATCGTATCTTTCGAAGCTCGGATGCCGGGTTATCCTGGGGTAAAGCCATTACAGATGCCTATGGCAATACGGTTGGTTATCATCCCATTGCTCAGTTTGACTATACAGAAGAAGAAGACCTGGAGCGCTATGGCGTAGATGTCTCGGGCTCCGACCCTGCCTTTCCCCAAAATCTTGGAGATAATACGGGATTGTTTCACACCTTTACCGATTCCAATCTGGTGAATGGTGTTGAATACTGGTATAGTGTCTCGGCCTATGATCGCGGGAATCAGGATGACCCGGCCAATCCCACCCAATCCTATATGAATGCCCAGGGACAATCCTGGCATGAAAAGCACACCATTCGCGTTACTCCGGGCAAACTGGCCAACAATTTAAGCTTTGGTGGTCTGGAAGCTCAGGGCGGCCATTGCCAGGGAATTGTTACCGTTGAAGTGGAAGACCCTGAAGCCCTCAAAGATCTGGATTATAAGATCGTATTCGACAAAGTGACTGTTAGCGTGGATGGCGAAAACGTATCCGGCATGGCAGCCTCGCTGCTCAACGAAGCCACTGGAGACACGCTGGTCGACCAACAATTCATTATTGATGGCAGCGATGAGAATACCATATCACTTGATGGACTGCTCATCTATCTGGAGAGCCCGCCAACGGGTGTTGAAACCCTAGGTTGGACCAGGGTTGAAGGCGACACCTGTACCTTTGACTGGCGCATCGAAAGCAAATACCCCAATCTGGTCCCATCAGGACAGGCCATCGGAAATGTGGTCGAATCCTTTGATGACTGGCGTCTGATCGTGGATTACGAAACTGGTGTAGAGGCGGCCTGGCTGGACGCATTTTCTGGAGATTTGAGCGATCAGACCCAACACCTTCCACTGCGGGCAGAAGTGGTTACCGACCCTGATAACCCTATTGATGTAACAGAGAATCTGATACTGGCAGAATTTAATCACGGTATGCCGGCAGAGATCAGACCCATGTATTATAGCCCCATCGGTTGGGATCTGGTTCCTGGAGGACTGGGGTATCTTGAAGGTTCTGGCGGCTGGAGAGAAAAACATGTTGATATGATCATCATGGAAAAAATCGATGTGGATCCAGTCAGTGGGGATACGATTCCAAATTATCTTTATCTGCTCACCAACAACAAACCGGACTCCTCCGTCAACAAGGATAATGAAGTTGAGTTTATTGATGCAGTGGCTCCAAGCCAGGGTGATGAATTTACGCTGATCACCTACAAACCTTTCAGACCCGGGATCACCTATCATTTCAATCCCTTGGAGCAGACGGTTTCCAGCAGCAATACGGCGGAGAATCCCCTTGAAAATGTTTACGTCGTGCCCGATCCCTATATCGTTACCAACGCTTGGGAAACCAATGAGTTTGGCAAAAAACTCATGTTCACCAATCTCCCTTCGAATTGCACGATTAAGATCTATACACTCATTGGTGAGCTGGTGGATACAGTTGAGCATGGAGGCGATAGTCAAACCAGTTCGGGGCAGGCCTTCTGGAATATGCGGACACGCAACGACCAGTTCATTGCGCCAGGTGTCTATCTTTATCATGCTGAAACGCCAGATGGTCATGAAACGGTAGGAAGGTTCCTGGTGATCAAATGAGAAAACTCCTGCTGCTTGTATTGATGAGCTCACTGGTCTTTGCAGAATTTGATAAGGTGGCAACCACAGCAGCACCTTTCCTGAAGTTGGGTGTCGGTGGCAGGGCTGCCGCCATGGGTGGTGGTTTTGTGGCATTGGCAAATGACGGTAGTTCCCTCTTCTGGAATCCGGCAGGCATGCTGGGGGTGCAACACCTCACCACCTCAGCCAGCCACAACGATTGGCTCATGGATATTTCCCATGATTATGTCAGCCTTATCGTACCAGGCCGCACCAATGAAAGGATCGGATTGGCCGTTTCAGCCATGACCATGGGTGAACAACCCGTTCGAACCCTGGATGCACCGGAGGGCACGGGTCTGTATTATAATGTCATGGATATCGCTGTAAGCGCTGCGTATGCCCGCCAGGTGACCGACCGTCTT
>CAZVSF010000143.1:0-8350 GCA_964630195.1 uncultured Lentisphaeria bacterium | reverse complement strand
CGACTCACCAATACTTTAAAGACTTTTTAACTCAAATTTCGGGGGAACTTCTGCTAAATAAATATTTGGGAACTAATCTAACTATAGTCATATTAACTGGCTATGAAGAAGATCTGGAAATATACGGCAATCCTTACCCTGATTCTCATCGGGACAATGCAAGCTGTGTCTTTTATTCCGGTCCATGAGAGTTGTCAGGCTGCCTGCTGTGTTCAGACCACAAGTTGTTGTGAGACGGAGATGAAGACAGGTTGTGACATGGCCATGACTTCCTGTAATGTATCGCTTTTCATCCCATTGCTCTCAGCGCCCCTTATCAAAGTTGAATCAGTGGTTCATCTTGATATGGCGGTTGCGCCCAGCGTCAATGAGGAACTACTTTGGGATAAGTTTCAGATTGACACAGCATCATTGATCAGGATTCAAAAGGCACCCCCGCCAGTCCACACCCCGCTCCTGATTTAGACATCTTTTAAAAGCTAGGATGAAACACCAGGCTCAAGGCCTGTATGTGCTATGATATAGATAATCCTGATTTGGAGATGTCGTTGTGTTAAGAAAAAGAAAAATTTCTATGGTCAAAAGCTGGGGATTCAGAAGTTTCCTGCAGCTATTGCTATGCCTGCCATTGATAGCTGCTGACAATAAACTCGATACTGAGCGAATTGACTGGATACGCGGTTTGAAAGAGCCACCTACCCCTGTACCCACAAAAATAAACGATTCTAAAGAACTTTTGGACCTGGTACTTCAGAGAAATGGGGATATTCGGGCTCAATACAACGAGTGGCAGGGCAGTTTGGAGAACACCCGTAGTATTGCCAGCTTACCTGACCCAACCCTGGGTCTGGGTTATTACCTGAAACCCGTTGAAACAGCACAGGGTCCACAAACCTTGAAGTTATCCCTGGGACAAACCATCCCCTGGTTTTCAAAGATTAGAGCAGAACGTAAGGGCAGTGAATTTCATGCAGTACAGAGCTTTGAAGCACTCCAAACTTTGAGACTATCCCTGGAGAGGGATGTCCGCAATCTCTGGGCGCAGGCAGGACAAATACAAGCATCCATTTCCATCATTGAGACGAAGCTGAATCTGTCCAAAGACCTGGAAAAGGTATTACACATTCAATATCAAAGTGCGTCCATCAGTCATAAGCAGTTGTTCGAAGTTCAGATTCAGACCCTTCAGCTGCAAAATAAACTCCAGGATCTCCAGAGTAGGTATGAACGGTTACGGGTTCAGTTAGGTGACCTTCTTGAGCAGGATTCGGCGGTATCAGAAGAATTTCTTCCCCCCATCTCATTGATCACACAGGAGCAGGAACAGGATAGCGGCGTTCCCCTGGATCATCCCAGGCTCAACCGCCTTGAAGCCACGAAAAATGAGGCCGGCGCATTAATCACACAGGCTCGTGCAGCTTTCATCCCGGACATTAAAATTGGTCTGGATTATATCATCACTGATAAACGCGAAAACAATGGCATTGCTGTCGAGGAAAGTGGCAAAGATCCTTTGATTATCAGTGCTGGATTAGCACTGCCCCTCTGGAATTGGAAATCAAAAAAAGCCACCGTTAGATCATCTGAATGGAAATTGAAACAAGCCCGGACACTCCAAGATGCAGAACTGAATCGGTTTAGGCATGAATATGAAATTGCCAGATCCATGCTGGGGGAACAACTGAGAAAAGTCCATCTTTATGAGGATCAACTCATTCCCAAAGCCCAGGAAATTGAGAGTGTCGTCCAACAGGAATATATCAGTCAAAGTTCGGATGTTTTTTCCTACACCATGGCCAGACAAAAGGTTCTGGATCTGCAGATGGATTTAGTGAATGCAAAATATTCAGCACAGTTACAGTTGGCTGATCTACAGTATTTGAAAGGCAATTGATATGAATGAGCAAACATCAAAGCGCTTGAACAGCTTGAAGGTGATTATATCCAACAAATGGACCAGCAGATCTGTCTTACTCATCATCGGATTAATGCTGGGAAGTTTTTTATTTTCTACTGAAAAAGTGGAAGTCAGTGCCGACCAGCATGAGCATTCTGAAAAAACCGTCTGGACCTGCTCCATGCACCCCCAGGTTAAACTGGATGAACCAGGACAATGCCCGATTTGTTTTATGGATTTAATACCCCTAAAGGCTTCCAATAACTCTACTGGTGCAGGGGAAATATCGCTTTCAAAAAAAGCCACACAATTATCAAAGATAAACACATCAATTGTTCGGAAGGGTCGGGCTATCAGTGAGATTCGGTTATCTGGAAAAATAAATTATGATGAAACCAGGGTGAAAATCATCTCAGCCTGGTTCCCGGGTCGTCTGGACAGGCTCTTTGTTGACTATACCGGGATCCCCGTAAACAAGGGTGATCATTTATTTGAAATATACAGTCCAGAACTTTACTCTGCTCAGGAAGAACTTCTCCTGGCGTATAGACGATTGCAGGGGCAAACCAATCAGGGAACGGGATCCGGCGGAGATGCAGCATTTCAATCCGTGAAAGCCAAAACAAGACTTCTGGGGCTCAGTGAGGCTCAGATTAATGCCATCCTCCGCAACGGTGTGGCCCAATCAGCACTCCAGATAAACAGCCCCATCACCGGTATTGTTACCCATAAAAATGCAGTAGAAGGGAAATATGTGAAGACCGGTGAGCAAATATATACTATCGCAGACCTGTCAAAAGTATGGCTCATCCTGGATGCTTATGAACGAGATTTACCATGGCTGGCCTATGGTCAAAAGCTCAGTTTTTCGGTGGCTGGATTGCCAGGTAGAACCTACTCAGCCAATATTTCATATATCGATCCACTGGTTGACCCGGTGACCCGCAGCGTCACAGTTCGGGCTGTGCTGGACAATCCGCAGGGACTGCTGAAACCTGGCATGCTGGCAGAAGCCACTATATCCGTGGCATTGAATGGGGAGGGCTACGTCATCACACCTGATTTGACTGGAAAATATACCTGTCCCATGCACCCCGAAGTGATGGAAAACCATGCCGGAGACTGTCCCATCTGTGGAATGGACCTACTCAAGATAGCCAGAGGTGGGAAGATGACTTCCTTGCCTTCAGATGCCCTTCTTATCCCGGCGACAGCTATTCTTAAGACAGGTAAAAGAGCACTGGTTTATGTGGAAGAGGAATCTGAAGACATGATGACCTATGCAATGCGAGAAGTGGTTCTTGGTCCGCGTGTGGGAGATGATTATGTCATCCTTAGTGGTCTTTCTGAAGGCGAGCGCGTCGTGAGCAGTGGTAATTTCAAAATTGACAGCGCCATGCAGATCGCAGGCAAAACAAGTATGATGAGTGCCAGTAAATCCAAAGCCATGGTGGCGATTTCAGCTGAATTCCAGGATCAGTTATCCCTGATTTATCAGGACTACCTCCTCCTCCAGAGTAAACTTGCTCAAGATGATCTCACTGGTTCGAACAAAGCCTTCAAAACCTTGATGTCGAGAATTAATTCTGGTAAAATGACAGAACAGAGTGTTCCAAAACCCTGGCTTAAATTGAAGCGTACACTGGATAATACAGTTGCAGCTGATAAGCACGATCCCACCATTGAAGGTGTACGGAAGTCCTTTGACCATATTTCCCAATTTGTCCTCGGTTTGCAGACCAATTTTGGTCATTTTACTGAAACCATGCTCTATGAGGTCTTTTGCCCCATGGCCTTTGATAACAGCGGAGCATCATGGCTCCAAACTGACAAACAGGTGAGGAATCCCTATTTTGGTGCGCGTATGCTTGATTGTGGGGAAGTGAAGGAAAGCTACGCACCAGTCAGGATCACTCATGAATGATAAAAAAATGAGCCTCCTGGATCGCCTGATTAGTCTGCCGCTTGAAAACAGACTGATTACGCTAGTATTGCTGTTAGGGCTCCTCTTGTGGGGTATTCTTGCGGCACCCTTTGATTGGAATATTCCAGGTATCGAGAGATCTCCAGTCCCTGTGGACGCCATCCCGGATATTGGAGAAAACCAGCAAATCGTCTTTTCCAAATGGGTCGGTCGTTCGCCCCAGGATATTGAGGACCAGATTACCTATCCTTTGACAGTAGCTCTGCTGGGAACACCCGGGGTAAAAACCGTGAGATCCTTCTCCATGTTTGGCTTTTCCACGATCTATGTGATTTTCAATGAGGATGTGGATTTCTACTGGTCACGTAGCCGGATCCTTGAAAAACTTAATGCCCTTCCATCGGGAACACTGCCTGATGAGGTAAAACCCACCCTTGGTCCCGACGCCACTGCTCTGGGTCAGGTATACTGGTATACCCTGGAAGGGAGAGATGAAGATGGACTGGTCACAGGTGGCTGGGATCTGGATGAACTCAGATCCTTGCAGGATTACTATGTCAAGTACGGTCTATCCACAGCAACTGGCGTGTCAGAGGTGGCATCGGTAGGTGGATATGTGCGAGAATATCAAATTGATGTGAATCCCCAGACCCTCAGACACTATGGAATTACTCTTCTCCAGGTCTTTAATGCAGTCAAAAATGCCAATAATGAAATCGGAGCCCGTACCGTTGAAATAAACCGGGTGGAGTATATGATTCGTGGTCTTGGCTTTATCAAATCACTGGATGATATAGATGCCACCGTTTTGAAAGTCATTGACAATGCACCCATTACCATTGCAGATGTTGCCCAGGTCAGTTTCGGACCTGCTCTCCGGCGGGGTGCTCTGGATAAGGAAGGTGCAGAAGTTGTTGGGGGCGTCGTGGTCACCCGATATGGTGAAAACCCCTTGGTGACCATCAACGCTATCAAGGAAAAGATCAAAGAAATTTCGCCAGGTTTACCCTCCAAAACCCTGGATGATGGCCGTATTTCAAAAGTTACCATTGTACCATTTTACGATAGATCAGGATTGATTTATGAAACATTAGGCACGCTGAATCATGCCCTGAGGGACGAATTAATCATAACCCTCATTGTGATCCTGGTTCTGCTTATGCATTTACGAGCTTCGATTCTTATCAGTCTGCTCATGCCTGCAGCCGTTCTCATCACGTTTGTGGGAATGAAGCTGTTTCATGTTGATGCCAATATTGTGGCCTTGTCTGGTATCGCCATTGCCATTGGAACCATCGTGGACATGGGCATTATTATGACTGAAAATATTCTGGGGAAGATGGAGAGCGGGGAGGATTCCAAGCCCCTCCTTACAAAAATTGGCGAGGCAGCCCGTGAGGTTGGCCCGGCAATTCTGACTGCCGTTTCTACAACCGTAATCAGCTTTTTACCGGTGTTCACCATGGAAGGGGCAGAAGGCAAATTATTTAAACCGCTGGCATATACCAAAACATTTGCACTCATCGCTTCAGTGATACTGGCTGTGATGGTACTTCCAGTAGCTGCCAGCTTCATATTCTCAGCCAAGGTGCGGCGACGCTGGGTTGCAAAAGTTTCCTTATTGCTTCTCCTGCCTGTTGCCGTTTGGATCGGTTTGGTCTATAGCATTATTTTGGGTTTGCTTCTGGGGATAATTATCGGCGTCCAGCTGCTAAAACCCTGGCTGGCCAAATACACCTGGCTGTATCATCCGGCAACATTAAACATGCTCATCGTCCTGGGTGTTGTATTTATCATTACCCTGACCTGGATGCCATTGGGCTATGAGTCACGTATCCTGGTAAATTTTATTTTTGTTGCAGTGCTTATCGGTAGCATCCTCTGGATCATTCAGCGTTTTACCTTCTACTATCCACGAATCTTGTCATGGATGCTCCATCACAGGGTGTATGCTCTCACTTTGCCAACGCTCATTGTTGTTCTGGGTATGAATGCCTGGTTGGGGTTTGATAATTTGATGAGCTGGACACCTGAATTTGTGCGAAGCAGTCGCCCCTATCAAAAAATGACTCATCTCTTTCCAGGACTTGGCCGAGAATTCATGCCGGCTCTGGATGAAGGGTCTTTTCTCTACATGCCCACAACCATGCCCCACGCGGGGATGGAAGAAGCCTTAGAAGTGGTATCGAGCCTTGACAAGGCTTTAAAATCCATTCCTGAAGTGGATGAGGTGGTGGGGAAAATAGGTCGAGTTGAATCTGCCCTGGACCCAGCTCCTTTGTCCATGATTGAATCCATTGTTAACTATAAATCGGAATACAAGCAGGACGATGCAGGCAATATTCGGCGCTTTGAAATAAATGATGATGGCGGTTTTGCCAGAGATAGTGATGGAGAGTTGATCCCAAATCCTCGGGGAAAACCGTTCCGTCAATGGCGTGATCACATCAGAACCACTCAGGATATCTGGGATGAGTTGATTCAGGCTGCCCAAATTCCTGGTACCACCTCAGCTCCCAAACTGCAGCCAATTGCAGCGCGCATTGTCATGCTCCAGAGCGGCATGCGGGCACCCATGGGAATCAGGGTTCGAGGCTCGGATATAGAATCCATGGAGGCCTTTGGCCTGGAATTGGAACGTCGGCTTAAGGAGGTTCCATCCGTCAAAGCCAGTGCAGTATTTGCTGACAGGATCGTCGGAAAACCCTATCTGGAAATTGATATACATCGGGATGCCATTGCCCGCTATGGACTGTCCATACAGGATGTACAGCAAGTGATTGCTGTTGCCATTGGTGGGCGCCAGGTAGGCACAACCATTGAGGGACGCGAGCGCTATCCGATCAGAGTACGCTATATGCGTGAACTCAGGGATGATGATGAAAGTTTTGAGACGATTCTGGTCCCAACTTCATCAGGGGCACAGATTCCATTGGGTCAGTTGGCCTCCATTAATTATACCAGAGGTCCCCAAGTCATAAAAAGTGAAAATACATTTCTACTGTCCTATGTGCTTTTTGACAAGCAGGATGGATACGCAGAGGTGGAGGTAGTTGAGCAGGCTCAAAATTACTTGCAGGCATTAATCGCTGACAAGCAATTAATTGTTCCAGAGGGAATCAGCTACGATTTTACAGGTTCCTATCAGAATCAGATTCGTGCCACCAAGCGTATGCGCATCGTGCTGCCCCTGGCCCTGGCTTCCATCTTCCTGATTCTATATATGCAATTCAAACGTGGTACCACCACCTTGATTGTTTTTTCCGGGATATTTGTTGCCTGGGCAGGCGGCTTCACCCTGATTTGGCTATATGGTCAACCCTGGTTCTTGAATTTCTCATTGGGAGGTGTCCACCTGCGAGAGGTATTTCAGATCCATGAGATCAATTTGAGTGTGGCTGTCTGGGTTGGTTTTCTGGCCTTGTTCGGGATTGCCACAGACGATGGTGTACTCATATCCACCTATCTGGATCAATCTTTTGAAACCCTGAAGCCTGGTAGTAAAAAAGAGATTCATGAAGCGGCTGTCATGGCGGGCTCAAAAAGAATTCGGCCAGCCATGCTAACCATTGCTACTACTCTTCTGGCACTTATTCCTGTTTTGACATCAACGGGTCGCGGTTCAGATGTGATGGTTCCCATGGCGATCCCGTCGTTTGGAGGAATGCTCTTTGCCATCAGCACCACCTTCGTGGTACCCATTTTATATGTTATCGTGGCAGAGAGACGTCTTGCCAGCACAAAAATAAGTGATGAATAAATTAATATGAGGGTCATCTTGAAAATAGGTAGATTGGAGGATGGAGAGAGATTAAAGCATGATCCTTAGAGACACCGTTGAATAGAACAAAGAAGAAATTATACTGGAGATTAAAAAATGGAAAAACATGTATTTAAAGTCAGTGATATGAATTGTGATGGCTGTGTGGCCAACATCCAGCGCGGGTTGGAGGCTGACTCACGAATTAAAAGCTTTGATATTCAATTATCAAAAAAACAGGTTTCAGTGGAGGGTGATCTCAATCTTGAAGAGGGCGCTGAAATAATTCGTAACTCCGGTTACAGCCCTGAGCCGAGCACTGAGAAAAAAGGCTTCCTGGGGAGTCTGTTCTCAAACTAATGCGTGGAATACTTCATATTCTGGCTCATTTCCTGGTACCAGCAGCCCTGGCCCCCTGGATGAGCAAAATAATTCGACCCGTTCGCAGCTGGACCCACTACTGGTTGGTCATGTCGGCAACCATCGTTGTTGATTTGGATCATTTGATGGCCAGACCTGTATATGATCCAAGTCGATGTAGCCTGGGCTTTCATCCTCTGCATTCGTTTTGGGCCATAGGAGCATATGCGGTGTTTTTGGTTCCTCGAAAGACGAGAGTGATATCCATTGGCTTACTCGTTCATATGCTGTTAGATGGGATCGATTGTGCAATGATGTGATCAATTAATCTTAATAGAAAACAGAAAATAGAAAATAGAAAATAGAGAGAAGAAAGAGGTGAAAGTATGAAATATTTGTGGATGACAGC
>CAZVSF010000142.1:0-8396 GCA_964630195.1 uncultured Lentisphaeria bacterium | reverse complement strand
ATGCTTCATGGCTGGAGTGGGGATGAGACCCAATGGGAAAATGATGCGGACCTCCAAAGCCTGTGTGACTCCTATGATGTTCTCCTGGTCCTACCGGATGGTGGCTATGACGGCTGGTGGATCGATACTGAACTAAGTGCCGGTAGAAATTATGATTCACACATCCATCAGGAGATAACCATATGGATGGTCACGAATTTCAATGCCTCAATGAAGCCCTCTCAGCATGGCATCCTGGGTCTTAGCATGGGCGGGTTCGGTGCTATAAACCAGGCACTAAAATATCCTGATGATTATGCCGCAGCAGCCAGCTTAAGCGGTGTAATGGATGTCACCCGCCATACGGATAATTGGCATCTCGCAAAGGCATTAGGCACATATACGGATGATCCAAAAAGATGGGGGAAAAATAACCCCTTCCACCTCGCCAATAAGGAAGCCCCAAGTCAAAGTCCTGACTTACTCCTTATCTGTGGACGTGATGATTTTACCTTCAAGGAAAATCAGGAGATGGCGGAGCGACTGGAGTCAAAGGGATATAAAAGTGTGTTCCGGGAAGAGTCTGGAACCCATTCCCATACTTTTTGGAAGACACATGTGGAATCTGCAGTCGATTTTGTTGTATCCCACTTTCAGAAATAAGTATGATCACGCCTAGCGCAATTTGACTATTTTTTGAATATGACGGTTTATTGGAGTCTCCAAAACCAGAAGATACACCCCAGATTCAACATTTTCAGTGTTAAGACTAAACTCGTACCCACCCTCTAACAGCAAATGGTCCTGCAATACCTGTTGTCGATTTCGACCCCGAATATCGTATAGGGCCAATGAAACTCGACCTGCTTCGAGGACACTAAGTCTGACTCTTGTTTCAGGATTAAATGGATTGGGATAGACACTTAGTATTTCATGCTCTTCAGGAACCCTCAATTGACTGGGTTCAACGCTAACTGGTGACAAATCCAGCAGGTCTTCAATAATGGCAATCATGGTTCCAGGCTCGTATTCAGTTTTTGCCATTCTTACAAATCCATTTTCATCCAGAATAAAATCTCGAGGGTACGGCGATGATCCACCAGGCAAATTATATAATCCATAGACACCCTCTGTATCGTGAAGAATGGGAAAGGTGATTCCCTGGTCTACAACAAAGTCACTAATAACTGATATGGGTTCATTTGATATTCCGATAACCTGGAGACCAGCTTCCTGGTATTCCTGCCAAATCGAAATTTCTATATCCGAAAACTCCGGAGCGCAAACCGGTCACCAGGCTGTAAAAAAAGCCAATACTACTGGTTGTCCACGTAGTTCATTGGTACTCAGAGACCCCAGGTTTCCTACCAGCTCCAACTCGAAATCTGGTGCCAGGTCCCCCACCATGGGTCCTGAAGGATAGTTTCCAGTTAAAAGAATCTCTATCACCGGTTCATCAGGATCATTGGTGGTTAAAAGCAACTGCTCTGCCCAAGAACCTGTATCAGGACGATAAACGATGGGAATGGATAAAGAGCTATCAGGTTGAATGGTGTTGTCACCAAGTTCAATTTCGAAATCTGAGATATTTATAAATGCCTCAATGATTTCAAGATGAGTCTGCCCATTATTTTGAATAGTAATGCGCTTGGTAAATGAGTCTCTGGGACCTACCCTGGGGAATTCTACTTTTCTGGTGCTAAGATCTGCGTCTGGACCCTGAATTTCACCATACTCATATAATACCAGTTCTTCCCACTCGGCAGAAATGATGATATCATCCATCATTTCAATAGCCATCACCCGTCCACCTGTATCTTTGTATCCGGTTAAAAACATAGCCTGGTCATTGTAGCCTAAAATTTCTACATCATCCCAGTCAGAAACAGCAATCCTGGATAGATTGGCGGATACTCTGGAGGCATATCCGCTGGTGTTATAGTTGTCAACCAATGTCGGATTGTATGGATCACTGATGTCTATCATATCAACGCCAGCCGCTCCCGCAGCAACAAATAAAAAATGATCCACTCTTGACAAATCTTTCGCTGTACCGCTGGTCTCCATGCTTCCCATCAGTTGAGGGTCTGAAGGATCAGCTACAGATATAATCTTAATACCGGCTCCACCGTCAGCAACATATAGAATATCCTCTTCCACAAGGCTAGCCCAGGCATTCTCAGTCTCAAAATTGCTTACCTGAGTAGGAGTCAGTGGCTGAGAGATATCAACAAGCTCAATTCCAAGCTGATGTTTTGAGAGATAGAGAATATTTCCATCAGTCTCGGCATGCTCGTAGCGCTGATCTGATTGATTTTGATCTAAATATACAGAGGATAGCGATGGCTGAGTGATATCGGATATATTGAGAATGTGGACGCCACACTCACGCCCGGTCCCATAGGCAAAATCCCCGCTCACTGTCCAGCTATAAATTCTTCCCCAGTCACAGCCACCAGCATGATATGATGAGACCACAGACGGATGGATAGGGTCTGAGACATCTACAATATTCAGGCCTCCTAATCCTCCTGGAATAAAAGCCAAATCCCCACTCATGTAGACATCCAGCAATTCAAAATTATCCAATTGAGTTTTGGATAATATGTTCAAATTCTCTCCTTGCAGATAACTAAAAAAAGGGGTCATAATCATTAAGACAACAAAATGATAAATTGATTTTTTCACATTGATAAATTAAAACTGAATGATCCAATCACTGTCATCTTTGCGACAGCAAGAGCTTTATCAGAGCCTCTTGATCTGCATGTTGGAAGTTTAATTGGTATAATTCGGCTGCGGATGGATATTTACCGGTACTCCTTCATCTTTATCGAAGCACCGCCGATGCGTATCAACATTCCGCAGCCGTCTTTTTCATTTAACCAGACATAAAATACAAATGATGTGGCAGGATCTTGTCACCCCAATGACAGATGAGGTCAATAGCTTCGTTAAGTGGTTTTAGACAGGGGTAATTGGCTATTTTTTAGGGTAATTTGATTGAGATGTGTCATATCTCGTCGTTTCCATAACTCCACTTTCATCGCTCAAAAGCTGATATAGCATTGGATCCCTGAGCAGGTCGGTCAGGTTTACAATGGAGTCATTCAACAATGCTTTGTTTAAGATTACCCGTATTCCATGACTATAATCAGCATACCAGTTCACGTGGCCACTGTACAGGGGCTGGATGGCTTCGCCATGGGGATAGTGCCATCCGTAAATGACCACTTTATCCGGTTGAGAAGCAATTCGATTTGATAAAATCACATCCTTTTTGTGACCGCTCACCAGACTCCCTAAGGGGTGTTCAGCAACATATTCTGATCTGGACACACTCACCAGTGCATCATGCTCTCGAAAGACATCAACGGTTACCATGGCAGGACTGGGTGGAATGGGTTGTGGTGTGAGCTTTACTACTGATTCACGCCAGATGAGGTCCACCATTTTCCGTGTAGGCAGCATACCGCCCATTTCATCCATGATACGTTGAGCCAGGATGGGTGTCATAGGTATACGGAAATTATCAGCATTGGATCCAACAGATAGATAGTCAGGCATAACAAAAAAGACCAGGGTATAGCTGGTGTCATCAATCATCTCCCTGGTTTCAACATGAACCAAATCTCTGAGGAAAGGGGGTATATTACCATCTATAACCTCATTCAGAATAGCAGCCTCTCTCCGGGCCAACTCCATTGTTTGGATTGTGCTGGCAAATGCGCTCCCTGAAAGAGCATCATTCTGACGTGAAGGGATTTCCAGAGTCAAAAATACTGAGTCATCAGTCTGGCCAGATTCTTCACCCAATGCAAAGGTGGAGATTATTGTGAGACAAACAGCGAGTACCTTAAAATACAATCTGGAATCTTGGAACTTCATATCAACTTCACCTCAAACGAATTCATCCCTGCCCTGCATAGATCTGTTTCCATTAATATAAGTAATTGACAGCGTATCCAGTGTCTTTTCCCTTCCCCTCTCATACATTCACCTTAATTTGTAACAATGAAAACACCTTTTCCAGCTGAGTCGGACATGCATCAATGGGGAAATCCCAATGGTCAGGTCCTCTTTTTTTTGCACGCGAATAGTTTTTCTTCCCGGATGTATAAGCCATTTCTGGAACCCCTGAAGGATGAGTACAGCATCTGGTCCCCTGATCTTCCCGGCCATGGTGATTCGCACTGGAACGGGCGTATCGAGTCATGGGTAGATCTGGCCGACTATTATATCTCTCAGCTTGAAAAAACACCCCCGCCTGCTCCCATGATCGCCATGGGACACTCAATCGGTGGAATCGTCGTCATGATCATGGCCACACAAAAACCTGATTGGTTTAAAAAGGTAATATTGCTGGATCCCGTTCTCTTGCCAAAGCGAATTCTTACCGTGATTCGGGGTTTGAGACTTCTCTCACTCACACATCGCATTCCCCTGGCCAGGGCGGCGAACCGGCGCAGAAATTCCTTCGAATCACAAGCCAAAGCCCTTGAACATTATGCCAGGAAGTGGATCTTTTCACAGTGGGAGCCTCGTTTCCTGGAGACCTACGTGGAAACCTGTCTCCGCAAAAATGACAGCGGTGAATATCAGCTATCATGCTCACCTGAGCTCGAGTCAAGTATTTACCAGTCCATACCCTTAAATGTCTGGTCACTCCCAAATAAATTGTCAACTCCTTGTCTTTTCATCATTGGGGATAGATCTGATACAGTCAACCAACGGGGGTTCAAACGACTGGAGAGAAGTAAACGAAATCATATTGTTAAAAGCGTTCCTGCAGGTCATCTTTTTCCCTTTGAGAAACCCGAAGAGAGCATGATAATAATCAAGGACTATCTGACACAATGAGAATTGAATTACGTGGAAACTCCATCAACCAACGCGTTTTAGACAAGGCGGTTAATATTCTCAAAAATGGCGGATTAATTATATATCCCACAGATACCGTCTACGGACTTGGGTGTGATATCACCCAGAAGGCAGCCATAAAAAGGATCTACAAGGTGAAGGGGATGGAAAAGCAGAAACCCCTGAGCTTTGTGTGTGCTGATATTAAAGATATTTCAAAATATGCAAAAATATCCACGGTGAACTATAGGGATCTCAGGAAATATCTACCGGGACCCTATACTTTTATTCTTCCCGGGACCAGAGAGGTACCCAAGGCTCTACTCTCCAGGCAAAAAACAGTGGGAATTCGAATCCCTGATCACCCCCTCACCCTTGCCATTGTGGAAGCGTTAGGGAATCCAATTATTTCAACCAGTGTCAATATCTTTGCCAAAAATTTTGCAAGTGATCCCCAGGAATTCTCCGAGTATTATGAAAGCCAGGTCGATCTTATCCTGGATTCGGGACCTACCTGGGCAGAGCTATCATCTGTTATTGACATGACTGACGACGAGCAGATCGTCGTCATTCGTGAAGGCCAGGGTGATGTAAGCTGGTGTCAGATTTAAACTTTTTGAAGGGAAGCGATTATGGCTCAAGTTACACTTAAAAATTTAGATAAATCCTACGGTGACACCCAGGTTTTACATGGCATTAATCTTGAAATACAGGATGGTGAATTTGCCGTCCTTGTGGGTCCTTCAGGCTGCGGAAAATCGACAACCCTCAGAATTGTTGCCGGTCTGGAAGGAGCCAGCGGTGGTGATGTTTTTATTGGTGACACGCGGGTCAATGATGTCGAGCCCAAAAATCGTGATATCGCCATGGTGTTTCAGAATTATGCGCTCTATCCTCATATGAATGTCTATGAGAATATGGCTTTCGGGTTACGCCTGAGAAAATATTCTGAGCAGGAGATCAAGGAACGGGTCGAAGAAGCAGCTGAAATTCTCAGTGTCGAGGACTACTTGTATCGACGCCCAAAAGAATTATCGGGAGGTCAACGACAGCGTGTGGCCGTTGGTAGAGCCATCGTCCGCAAGCCATCTGTCTTTCTGTTTGATGAGCCCTTATCAAATCTGGATGCAAAGCTTCGGGTTCAGATGAGAACGGAAATTAAAAAGCTGCACGCACGGCTTAAAACGACCATGATTTATGTGACCCACGATCAAGTTGAAGCCATGACTATGGGTGATCGTATCGTCGTGATGAAGGATGGCTACATCATGCAGGCGGATGAGCCACTTGAAATTTATAAACGACCTCAAAACCATTTTGTAGGTAGCTTTATTGGTTCTCCAGCAATGAATTTCTTTGATGTAGAAGTGCAAGTTGGCAAATTGGTCAATGATAAATTCTCCCTGCCCATTGATGCAGTCCATCCCCAATCGCTTAAAACTTTCGAGGGTCGTAAATTAAAACTGGGTATTCGTCCCGAACATTTTCAGCTGGTTGACAATCCAACAAGTATCGATGCCAGTCTTGAGGTCAGCGAACTCATGGGAAATGAGTCTTATTTATACTGTACCACTGGAGTGGATAGTTTTATTGCCAGGGTTGCTGACAATGTACCGCGCAAGATAGGCACGAAACTCAGACTGTTTGCTGAACCAGATGCCTATCAATTTTTTGATATAGACTCTGGGGAAAGAATCAGTTAGGTCATAGCTGCTGCACCCATCTTATTTATCATAAGATGAGAGAAAAATCGAGTTTTCGTGAGACACATTCGAAGACTTGAATAAAGCGACGATAGTGGCCATTTGTCCAGTCCTGATATAAAGAGTCATTGGAAATTGAATCGATTGACAGGTGCTTGAATGGTTCAGCCAGAACAAAAACTGGCTTTCCCAAACGGGTCGCACCTCTGATAAGTTCAGCTGACCCCCACTTATTTACAATAAAACGATCTGTAATGAGATCAGCACCGAGAACCACAGCATCGGCATCAGCCAACTTGTCCAGAAGTTGCCAATCTTCCACACAGCATACCTTTATACCGTCCTGACCCAGAATTTGCCTGAGCGCTTCCCCCTCGCGACCTGGAAAACTGCGTGAACATATCACATCTATCGGCTTTTTCCTATTCAACAGCAGAAGAACCTCTTCAACCAGAGAACTTCGGCTGATGGTTAGCAAGCTATGAAAGGATGAAAGTGTCGAAATTGCCTCAGTCAGCACAGCCTCTTTTCCATGCCTGACCTCATTGATGAATGTGGTTCTTGAGGAGGCTTCTACACCATTCTGTTGAAATAATTTTTCTCCGTAAGACCACACGGCCATCAGGGGGAAGGCCTGCTTAAGTGCCTCCAGTCCCACTATTATATCGGATTCTTGAAAGTCTTCAAGGTAGGATATGAAAGTTCCGAGTAAAGCAGATGACCCCAGGGTTTTATTTTCCGTGAGGGTGTGAATCACAGGGTGCATCTCGATTTATTTCTCGATTATTCAGGACCTATAATCATACGATACATGGCATCCCAGGGTGGCAATACAATGGGTCTCACATCAAGAGCCGCAGCAGTTTTTTTGTCCAGATACTTCCTGGGAAGAATCACACCATATAGATATTGATCAAACCAGGCATCATCCATAAGCCAGTAACCCTCATTTCCGCGGTCTTTACCCCATGAATTTTCGACGCGCCATTGTCTGGCCTGCTTGTCTACCAGATCGACACCTACAAAAACCATGGCGTGGGTAGGTATGGATTCACCATACATAATTTGCTCACTTTTTGTCAGACTAAAGTCCACACCCAGCAGGGCTTCATAGTCATATATTCCACGCACCATAAGTCCATCTGATCCAAGCTGTTCCTGGCCCACATCACAGGCAAACCAGATGGGTTCACCAGCCAGAACCGCCTTGAGTGTCTGAGCTTTGATCACATCACCTGGAATATTTAAGACTGCCATATCTGGTTTCTCGACCATATCCCGGTCTAGAGTAATGCTATAGGTTTGGAAATACTTTTTGGTGGGGTTTTGCAGGAGATACACATAATCCGCCAAATCATGATTGACGACATCGTCTCTAAAAGTGAAAGGAGTATAAAATTTGGCTTTGCTCAATTTCTCATCTTCATCCTCATACTGCCAATCAAAGGATTGAGGTGGTTCCCCTAAAGCCAGGGCAAGAATTCTATAGACATCTTCCATGGTGTTCTGCCGAATTTTTGCATGGGTTCTGGCATCTCCAACCAACCGAATGTCAGCAGCGGCCTTTCTCAGTCTCTTCTTCAATAATTTGTTCATTTGATTGGTATTGGAGCTGGCATAGGTTTCAGGCATGGCAATCATGGGTACCAGACCATACTTTGCCACCAGATCTACCACCATGTTCCACTGTCCACCATCACCAATGGGAGCATCAAGCAGGAACTCCAATTCTCGATCGTGGATATCTCGCTTATGCATGAGTATCATTTGATTCAGGAACAGATTCGCTTTCTCCAGCTTATCATAAAAAAACAGAAAGTTTTGTGAGAATTCAAAATCTTCCAGATCATATTT
>CAZVSF010000141.1:4151-8467 GCA_964630195.1 uncultured Lentisphaeria bacterium | reverse complement strand
AATAGAAAATAGAAAATAGAAAATAGAAAATAGAAAATAGAAAATAGAAAATAGACGGAACCGCAAAAAGTATTTGATAGACCATGAATGTTGGCTTAACAATAATAAATATTAAAAGTTACAGAAATACTGTGTGTGCTTATAATAATCAATACTTTGCGTCTCTGCGCGCTTTGCGAGAGGGACATTTTGCAGGGGCGTCAAAATAGAAAATAGAAAATAGAAGATAGAAGATAGAAAATAGAAAATAGAAAATAGAAGATGGAAAATAGAAAAATCAGTTTGTGGTATGAACGAGGCGAATGAACGGCTAAAAAAGCGCACAAAGGAATTTGCACACAGGTGTGTCAAGTTGGCTTTTGCCTTGTCCAAGAACGCTTTGGGTAGACACCTCCAGAGTCAGGTAATTCGATCATCGACTTCAGTTGCTGCTAATTATCGCGCAGCATTGCTGGGGCAATCAAAGGCTGCTTTCAGGGCAAAAATAAGCATTGTTTTGGAAGAGATTGATGAGACGGTGTTTTGGTTGGAGTTTTGCCGGGATGAGGAGTTGTTTTCTATTAAAAAGATGGAACCACTGCTCAAGGAGGCTCGCGAGCTTACAGCTATATTTTATTCAACCCGCAAAACCTTGACACGGCAGTAATATTTTATGTTTTCTGATTTCTATAAATATTCATCAAACAGGAGTTAACCAGGAAATGAAAGATAAAGTTCTAAAAATCTGGCCAGAGATCGAATGGATCAAGGACGCGGAATTACGTGAGAAGACATTAATTGCCTGGGTCTGGGCCATTGAGAATAGCGTCCTCACACCTGAAGACCTGGAAGTCATCCCTTTCAGCCTGCTGATCAAGGATGTGAATGTATCCTTCATGAACCACAAGAGAACCTGTGTACAGTTGGCGGTGGATATTGCCAGGCGGATGCAGGAAAATTTTGGTGATGCCATGAAAATTGATATGGATATCCTCATTTCCGGGGCGATTCTTATCGATATTGGCAAACTTCTGGAATACGAGATGAAAGATGGCAAGCTGGGCACCAGCTCCATGGGAAAAATTGTACGTCACCCCTTTAGCGGCGCTGCCATTGCCTTTCAGTTTGAACTCCCTGCAGAGGTTCAGCACATTATTGCCACCCATTCCAAAGAGGGTGATCTGGGAATGAGAACCGTTGAATCCATCATTGTACATCACGCCGACTTTGTGTCATTTGAACCCTTTAAGGCCTAATTCACGGATAATCTAAATCATAGCTCCGATAATGGAGACCTAGCGAAAGGACGATTTTTATGATCAGAATAATAGCATTATTAATAATGAGCACCAGCTTCCTTATGGCTCAAATTCAAGTATTGCAGCCCTCGGTAGCAGCTACAGATGACCCTTTAGCCATTCGCTATAATCCAGCGGGACTTGGCTTTAACAATCACACAGAAAACATGCTTATGACTCACTTTGACGGCTCTGAGTTCACCAAGGATTTTGCCTACTACAGTCAATCTAAAACCACCGGTTTTGGCTATCAGTGGGATGTACTTTCCGCCACAAATATCTGGAGTTTCAGTCAGGGCATTAAGCTTTCCAGATCCCAGAGCATGGGCTTCACTTATAGTTTTGATGATTCTCACTGGTTGGAAGGAAGATATGATCTGGGCTGGATGCATCGTCCTTTTCCCATGTTGGCTTTGGGGGCTCAAATCCAAAATGTCTGGTCGGGCTCAAATGATGCCATGACACTTACTTCTGGCGTTGCGTTTCAGAATAGAACAGGTCGCCTGGGTGGTGGTATTGACATGAGCATCACAGAGGGTAACTCTGATCTTGATGGCTTCCTCACGGGGTTTATAGAGCCCATCAAAGGAGTGAGGTTAAATGTCTATAGTGACCTGGGAAGTGATAATTACGGAGTGTCCCTCGGTATTTCTATGCCCAAGATGGGACTTGAAAGTCATGGGAATTCCAGCAGTTTTTCTGCACAAACTCTGGTACTGCGGGCAACTGAAAATCCCTACCGAACCATATTTGGTGAGAAATCAATCAAAAAGGATTCCCAAACCTATCTCCGAATAAAACTGGACGGGTTGCTGATTGAAGAACCCGAAGTGAAGCGTCCTAATTTCCCTTTCAAGCTTGATTTGAATATTCCTTTCCTTGGTGGACAGGTGGTCTATGGTAAACAACTAAGAAAGTTTGTTGATCAGATGCAGGAATACACAGATGACCCTAATATCCATGGATTGATCATTGACCTGGAATCTTTCAGGGGTGGTTTTAGCAAAATAACAGAAGCCCGTTGGGCTTTTCAGCGCTTTCATGACGCAGGCAAGAGGATCATTGTTTATAGCAAATTCGGTCTTGGTAATTCTAGCACCTACCTCTTGTCTATGGCAGATGAGATTTATACCCATGAGATGGCAGGGGTTGATCTGCGGGGTCTGGCAATGGAGATCACCTTTTTCAGGGGCTTGTTGGACACCCTCTCAGTGGTCCCGGAAGTCTGGCGCGTGAGTCCCTTTAAAACAGCCGCTGATCCTTACCTGCAGCACAGCATGTCTGATGCTATGCGGACCAATTATACCCAACTGCTGGATGGTATATACAGTGAGTTTGTTGATGGAATCTCTCTTGGTAAAGGCTGGGATAATGAACACACCAGAGAGGTAATAAACAACGGACCTTACCTTTTGACTGCAGATGCCATAGAAGCAGGGTTGCTCACCGGGACAATGTATCCGGATGAATTTGATGAATACGTTAAAGCATTGAATGATGGAAAAATTACGATCATCAAACCTTCACGGAAGGAAGAAAATCCTGAATATCAATACGCCTGGCGCCATGATAAAGTTAATGACAAAATCGCAGTTATCTATGCGGTAGGAAACATCGTTAGTGGTAAGAGCAAGCCGGGTCCATCCGGTTCAAAAACCATGGGTGATGAAACGATTGCAGAGGCTATCAAGCAGGCTCGGGAAGATGAAAGCATCAAAGCCATTGTCCTGCGTATCGATAGTGGTGGCGGTTCAGCTCTGGCATCTGATATCATGTGGCGCGAAATACTCCAGGCAACTGAATCTGATTCCAGTAACGTCAAACCGGTGATCGCTTCAATGTCTGATGTGGCTGCTTCAGGTGGTTATTATATCGCCTGCCAGGCAGATAGTATCATTGCCTATCCATCTACCATAACTGGATCAATCGGCGTGACAGGAATGCGTTTGAATATATCTCAGCTTAAAGAACGTTTTGGGATACATACGGATCGACTGATCCGTGGTGATCACGCAGATTTTGTTTCAGGTAATCGACTGGCCAGTGAGGTGGAGAATAATATGATTCTCGCATCCATTGATGATACCTATATCAAATTTAAAGAGCGTGTACTTAAAGGTCGGGATGCCCTCGAAAACATTAAAGATCTGGACAGTCTTGCATTAGGACGGGTTTGGACTGGTGTTGATGCCAAAGGCTATGGTTTAATTGATGAAGTAGGCGGTTACTATGATGCCATTGATCTGGCCAAAAGCGCGGCGGGTCTTACTGGTGAAGTAGACATTGTCGAAATGCCTTTTTACAAGACCAAAACAGATTTAAAAAAACTAATGGGTGGAGAAGCCAGTATTGACCTGGTTTCCTCTCAGGTTCTGGAATCCATCAATGTCATGGATATTTTACCCATCATTGAAGGCGGCGAAATCCAGATGATCATGCCGGTGAAAATTGAAATTAAGTAAGCTTATTCATAACCGCGAATTGATTGATTAACCGCGAAGGACGCAAAGAGCGCAAAGAATAGTTTAGCGATGTCGACCTTTTCTGAAAACGCGTTGTCTAAAAAGATTATCGGTGCGGCTATTGAGGTTCACCGGGAGTTAGGTCCAGGATTGCTTGAATCAGTATATGAAGCGGCTCTGTTCCAGGAATTGACATCTTTAGACCTACTTGTTCAAAGACAGGTCCCCGTAAATACTATATATAAGGGGACAAAGCTTGAGGTCGGTTTTCGGTTGGACTTGCTCATTGAAGAGAAAGTAATTCTAGAATTAAAAGCAGTAGAGTCAATCTCTGATATTCACCTGGCCCAGGTATTGACCTACTTGAAACTGAGCAATTTAAAGCTGGGGTTGATTTTGAATTTTAATGTAAAATATTTGAAAAATGGTATCAAAAGGGTTGTTAACAATTTATAAAACCTCCGCGGCCTTTGCGCTCTTTGCGGTTACAACACAAGGAAGTAGATATGTCACAAAAAGGGCTGTTAACAATTTATAAAACCTCCGCGGCCTTTGCGCTCTTTGCGGTTACAACACA
>CAZVSF010000141.1:0-4051 GCA_964630195.1 uncultured Lentisphaeria bacterium | reverse complement strand
AGGAAGTAGATATGTCACAAAATTTGATTGAAAAAATTGCCCAGAAATATGCTGTTGACCTAGAGCAGGGGCATAGAGTTAAAAGTGGTGATTTTTTATCAATCTCTCCCGCCCATGTGATGACCCATGATAATACGGGTGCTGTGATGAATAAGTTCAAGGCGATTGGTGCTACCAAGGTAGCCAAACCTCGCCAACCCGTCTATGCTTTGGATCATAATGTTCAGGACACCAGTGAAGCAAATCTGAAAAAATATGCTGGCATCGAAGCCTTTGCCAAAGAAAAGGGTGTAGATTTTTATCCCGCAGGCAGGGGTATTGGTCATCAGATCATGTGCGAGGAAGGCTATGCCTGGCCAGGCAGCATGGTGGTGGCTTCAGACAGCCACTCCAACATGTACGGCGGTCTGGGCGTTCTGGGAACCCCGGTGGTCAGGACAGACGCAGCAGCCATCTGGGCCACGGGAAGGACCTGGTGGCAGGTTCCTCCAGTAGCGAAAGTAGAATTAAAGGGTCAGTTAAGATCTGGGGTCACCGGGAAAGATGTGATCATCACCCTGGCCGGCTTGTTCAACAATGATGAAGTTTTGAATCATGCTCTGGAATTTGTCGGGGATGGCCTGGCTTCACTGACCATTGACCAACGCTTGACCATTGCCAATATGACCACCGAGTGGGGCGCTCTGGCTGGCGTATTCCCAATTGATACAGTGACCTTTGACTGGTTGGAAGCCCGTGCCCTGGCTGTGGAAAAGAGAGGTCTGGCTGGCGTGGTATCGGATGCTGATGCTGTGGATGGTGCTTCTCCCCGCATGAATTTTGGTCGTATATCAAAACTCAAAAAAGACGCACCATATGCTGATCCAGCTGCATTTTATGCTAAAGAATTGTTCCTGGATCTGTCCACAGTTGAGCCCAATGTTTCAGGTCCCGATAATGTGAAGACCATGACCTCTGCCAGGAGCATGGAAAAAGCTGATGTAAAGATTCATAAGGCGTATCTGGTTTCCTGTGTCAACAGTCGTGTGGAAGATTTGGCCGAAGCTGCCCGAACCATCAAGGGGCAAAAGGTTGCGGGGCATGTGGAATTCTATATCGCTGCTGCTTCAAGTGAAGTTCAGGCTGAGAGCGAAGCGCGTGGCGACTGGCAGACCTTGGTGGATGCTGGTGCCAAACCCCTGCCACCAGGTTGCGGTCCCTGTATCGGATTGGGTCTGGGTTTGTTGGAAGAAAATGAAGTGGGGATTTCCGCAACCAACCGCAATTTCAAGGGTCGCATGGGTGCCAAGAGCGCCAAGGCTTACCTGGCTTCCCCAGCAGTAGTAGCCGCCTCGGCAGTCGCTGGAAAAGTGGTTTCACCCTATGCTTATGATGACGCTCAACCTCAGGGTGATATCACCATCAACAAGAATGCAGCCGCCGCAACCCAGACAGTCAACATCCTGGATGGATTCCCCAAAGCATTAACCGGGAATATTCTATTCTGTCATCAGGACAATCTGAATACGGATGGCATTTTCCCTGGAAAATATACTTATATCGATGATTTCACCCCTGAGCAGCAAGCTGGTGTTGTCATGGAAAACTATGATTCGAAATTTGTGGACATGGTTGAGAAAGGTGATTTCCTGGTGGGTGGTTTCAATTTTGGAACCGGCAGCTCCAGAGAACAGGCCGCAACCGCGCTCAAGTATCGTGGTATTTCGCTGGTACTGGCAGGCTCATTCAGTGAAACCTACAAACGCAATGCTATCAATAATGGATTCATGGTCCTGGAAGCGCCAGAATTGGTTAAGGATTTGCTTGATGCTCATGGACGTGATCATTTGTCGGTGGCGACAGGTATCAAGGCAACAATTGATTTCAAATCTGCCACCTTGAGCTATAATGGAAAACAATATTCACTCAGTCCGGTAGGAGCAGCAGCCCAGGAGCTGGTGCTGACAGATGGCCTGGAAAACTGGGTGAAAGAAAGACTCTAATTATGGGCTTTACCTCCTTCCTTGTTCGCAAGACAACTCCCTCAGGGATTGAACCAAACACGTCGGCTTTTCGTGGTCATGTGGGCATGTTGGAAGGTTGGGTTTCCATTCTGGGAAACTTTGTACTCTTTGTGATCAAGTTGATCTTTGGCTGGATGGCAAACAGTATTGCTCTCATTGCTGATGCCTTTCATACCCTCTCAGATGTTGCCACATCTGTAGTGGTGATTGTTGGCTTCAAGATGAGTCAGAAGCCAGCGGACAAGGAACATCCCTTTGGTCATGGTCGGGCTGAGACGATTGCTACCTTAACCATTGCTATTCTCATGGCTGTGGTTGCACTGGAATTCTTTAAAGGTGCGGTGGACCGACTTTTCTTTTCAGATTCAGATATCGATGTCTCCCAGCTTAACTGGATATTTATCAGCGTGGTAACCCTGACAGCCCTGGGAAAAGCATGGATGGCTAGATTTGCCTACCAGCTAGGTGATCTTATTGATTCTGATACGCTTCGCGGGGATGCCGTTCATCATAAAAGTGATGTTTATACGACAATATTAGTGATTGCGGGTTTAATAGGGGCCAAATATGGTATCCCTCATCTAGATGGTATCATGGGTCTTGGCGTTGCCATCATGATCCTCCAGGCAGCCTACGAAATTGCCAAAGAGGCGATTGACGATTTGCTTGGGAAGCCGGCCACAGCGGCGTTTATTCACGAAATCACCGAGCTGGCTAAAACTATTCCAGGTGCACAACAGGTTCATGATGTGGTGGTGCATAATTATGGGGATCAGAGCTTCATCTCCCTCCATATAGAGATTGATGAAAAGACCTCACCTTCCATTGCCCACAATATTGCCGATAATGTGGAGCATAAGCTAGCCAGCGAATTGAATGCCGAAGTAGTGACTCATATAGATCCCGTCTCCGTAAAAGGACAAGTAGTTCAGGATATCAGAGCAACCATCGAGGAATCCATCTCAGCTTTTGGTGACGATTTCACGGTTCAGGATTTACGAATCGTGGGCGAGGATCCAGTTGAATCGATTTTGTTTGAATTGCCAGTGCCGGCGGATTGTCATCAACAGGATGAGGTGGAAGCGGCCATTCGATCAGCTCTGGAGAAAACCAACAAACAGGCTGCCGTCCTGGTTGAGTTTAAAACGCAGATGACGGAGTAGGTTTAAAAGTTAAAAGTTAAAAGTTAAAAGTTAAAAGTTAAAAGTTTGGGCATTTTGGGTTGGTCTTCGCGAGAGAGCAAAGCGAACGTGGCGATCTCTTTCAAAATAGTTCAAGGACATAAGGCAAACATTAGATATGGCTAACTTCCCTTACAAACACATCATGTGGGATTGGAATGGCACTCTGCTTGATGATTCATGGATGTCAGTTATGGTCATTAATGAGACCCTGGCTAAGCGGAGTATGCCCACCATAGACAAGGATCACTATCAGAAGATTTTCGGTTTTCCGGTTATCGATTATTATCGTCGATTGGGTTTTGATTTTATTGATGAATCATTTGAGGTTGTGGGTACTGAATTTATTGATGGCTATGAACGGCATAAGTATGAAGTTAAGCTTCATAATGATGTGGAGCATGTGCTAAAGACATTAAGTCAGACTGGCGTGAGTCACTCTATTCTCTCCGCATATAAACAGAGCACCCTGGATGAACTGGTGGAGCATTTTGGTCTCACAGACCTATTTGTTAAAATTGTGGGACTTAATAATCATTATGCCCATAGTAAGGTTGATAACGGAATCCAGTGGATGGCTGAATTAAGTATGGATAGCTCTGAGGTTCTGTTTGTTGGAGATACGGAGCACGATTTTGAAGTGGCTGAGGCTATTGGTGTGGATTGTGTGCTGATCCCGGGTGGACACCAGACCAGAGAAGCTTTGAATAATACAGGTGCAACTATTTTAGATAAAATATCGGATATTCTTCTATTAACCGCAAAGGGCGCAAAGGGCGCAAAGGGCGCAAAGGGCGCAAAGGACGCAAAGGACTTATAGAGAGGTGTAAAAACAATCACAGAAGAGACTGGGGTAATGGCAAAAAA
>CAZVSF010000140.1:0-8497 GCA_964630195.1 uncultured Lentisphaeria bacterium | reverse complement strand
CTCCACGAAGAAGCAGATGGAAAACAATGGCGACGAATCATTTTAGAGAAGCCCTTTGGCACCGATCTGGAAAGCGCCAATGTCCTGAATAACGAACTCCTCGACTGCTTTGATGAACATCAGATCTACAGAATAGATCATTATCTGGGCAAGGAATCGGTTCAAAATATTTTGGCTTTCAGATTTGCAAACGGTCTTTTTCAGCCGCTCTGGAATCGGCGACATATCCACCGGGTTGAGGTCACCGCTGCTGAAAGTCTGGGTGTGGAAGATCGTGGTGGATATTATGATCAATCAGGTGCCATGCGGGATATGATCCAGAATCATCTCCTGCAGCTTCTGGCGGTTATTGCCATGGAACCTCCCAATCATTTTGATCCAGATTCTATTCGTGATGAAAAAGCGAAGGTCCTGAAAGCGCTGCGACCCATCAAGGACACTGAAATTCACCAGCATGTCATTCGCGGGCAATATATCGGGTCCAAAATTCGTGGCGAAAAAGTCCCGGGATATCGAGAAGAGGCCAATGTAGACCCCACATCCTCCCGGGAAACTTTTGTGGCCATGAAGGCCAATATTGACAATGAGCGCTGGCAGGGTGTCCCCTTTTATATTCGCACTGGCAAAAGATTACCGACCCGCGTGAGTGAGGTCGTCATCCACTTTAATGGTCCGGGACATCAGCTCTTTCATGAACACTCCGCTGACCATATTGGCGAGAATCAGCTGGTTCTGCGCATCCAGCCTGATGAAGGCGTCCTGTTGAAGTTCGGGCTCAAAGTGCCCGGTGCTGGGTTTAAGATCGCTCCAGTGGGAATGGACTTTCATTATTCAGATATGCAAGACGATGACCTCCCGGAAGCCTACGAGCGCCTCATTCTTGACGCTTTGGTGGGTGATAACACGCTTTACGCCAGGGCCGATGCAGTCCAGGCGGCCTGGAACTATGTAGACCCCATTCTGGAGTACTGGAGACAAAACCCCAACGCGAAATTATATGGTTATCCAGCCGGTACCTGGGGTCCTCCTGAAACCATCGCACTTTTCGAGAATACAGCAGAGGATTGGCGC
The DNA here is from genome assembly GCA_964630195.1 of uncultured Lentisphaeria bacterium. Classification (GTDB taxonomy): domain Bacteria; phylum Fidelibacterota; class UBA8477; order UBA8477; family JABMPR01; genus JABMPR01. Next base: position 7,426 of record CAZVSF010000140.1, on the reverse strand, counting down.
TACCCCTGTAAAAATCTGAGCAGTGATGACACCTATTGTGAGCTCTAGATGCAGGAACTAAACATTTCACCGGATATTGTTCATCTGAATGCCAGCCTGGCTGCGGCACTCGTAGACGAATTGGAGCGTATTTACCACAGTGGCATTCGCCCCATGACCCTGGCCATTTCCGGGGGAAGAACACCTCTGGGTTTACTGTCTCATCTGGTTGAAAAACATTCCAAGTCTCCTGTCTGGAAGGAGATTCACCTGCTCTGGGTAGATGAACGGCATGTTCCCTTTGATGATCCTGACAGCAATTATGGCAATGCCAGACTCTATATTGAAAAGCTGGGGGTTCCACAGGAAAACATTCACCCCATGGGGGCCAATCCAGACACTACAGCTGCCGCACAAGAGTATCATCAATTTCTCATGGAATTAGCTAAGCAGAGACCCGAGGAAGCCGCATTGTGTGATGTTACCCTTCTGGGTCTGGGACCAGATGGTCATATGGCATCCCTGTTTCCCGGGGCAGATCATCTCCATGATGAAACACTTTGTAAGGCTGCCATTCAACCCGCATCAGGACAGGCACGCATCACAATGACACTTCAGGCATTAAACAGCACGAATTGTTGCATCTTTATGGCCTTATCAAATGAAAAGGCTGATATCATTTCGCGGGTTTTCCAGGCAGCACCAAACCCTGATATCCCTGCAACCCTGATCGATCCTCAGCAAAAACCCATCTGGTACCTGGATCAAGCTGCCGCAAGTCTCCTCTAGTCATTCATCCCACTGAAACGCTTCATCCACTACTTTCCACATATACCAGGAGGCAATAGAGCGATAGGGTTTCCAGTGCTCTGTGAGATCTAACATTTCCTCTTCATGGGGGATGTGATCAAGTTTAAAAAATATTTGTATTCCATTTCGGATACCCTGGTCATTCAGGGGTAACACATCCAATCTGACCAGTGTAAAGATCATGAACATATCCGCAGTCCACTGCCCAACGCCGCGAATACTGGTAAGTTTTTCTGATACTTCAAGATCTGTGAGATCATCAATATTGTGACCAAGGAAATCTGGATCCAGAAAGGCCGTACCGATACCGGTGACATATTCTGCCTTGCGTTGAGAAAGTCCTGCTGCTCTCAGCTGAGGAATATTGGCTTTTGACAGCTTCTCCGGGCTGGGGAATTTTGAATTTGGGAAGATATCCAAAAACCTATTGAAAATAGCCCGGGCTGCTTTGCCACTGATCTGCTGGAAGATGATTGAGCGAACCAGCGCCTCATAAGGGTTGCCCCCACGTTTCAGTTCAGGAGCTCCAAAAGTATTGATAAGTGACTTTAATCGAGGATCAACCCTTGACAAATACAAGCATCCAGTATTGATGGACGCTTTCAAAATACTTGCTGAATTACTCATATTAATTCATTCAAATGAGTGGAAATACCGCCAGGATCATCCAACCCAGGAACAGACTACCACTCAGGGCAAAAACCCATTCTCTGCGCTGCACGAGATTTGGGATGGCGTGAAACAGCAGGACAATTGGAAACACCGGCAACAGCAACATGAGGAAACCAAGAGATGGCGTCATTTTAATGGCTAAAACCAGAGCAGCAAAGACTGTAAGACTTTGACCAAACCACCAGCCTAGTCGAGCTGCAGATCCGCGATTTGAGTTAAGAGACCCTACAAGCCAGGTCCAGGGGAGTAGAGCTAGAATAACAAATGGCCATAAGACAAGACGCTTAAAGATGAGTAACCAGGGTAGCCAGACGTAACCGCCAGCCAGGCCTATTCCGAACCATAAGGCCGCAAATATTGCCAGCGAAAGGAGTATTTCATCTCTTGTGGGCTTTACTATTTCAGGTTTTAGAATAAATATCCCTAACAACCCTGCCACTAGAAACCAGAGGATCAAATAGCCCCCGGCACGAATTCCTAGAAGTGTATTTAAAGAAAGCCCAAGCAGGCCCAATAGCCATAGAATGATGGTCGCACCCAGACTGCTAAAGACCATAATCATGATTCGGCGCTGAAGGTTTACTTGCCTTTGATTGGCTTGCGCTGGCAGTCGGGGAATCAGACCCACTGCCAGGGTGAGTGTCCCGGTCACCAACAGAGCATAATAAAGTAATCTAAGGTCCTTGTAGCTTTGAGCCCCACCCTGTACGCCAAAAGTCTCGTTCAGCCAGTCCAGTGCCCGCGCATGTGTAGCTGGAGCAAAAATGATGGAGATGTGCTCTACACCGGGAATAATTTGTAGATCACGAGCAGTCCCTTGTGGAATATTCCCACCAGGTCCCCCGGCCTCTTTCAATCTCTCCTGGGCGTTTTTTACAAAATCAGGCTCCAGTTGCCCTGCCATAAGCAAAAGGTTATGTGGTAGGTCAGGTGTCACAGACGTTCTAACTGGTGAAATGGCTACAGTTGCCATTGTTTCTGGATGCTTCTGGGAAAAGGTCAGGGCGGCCCCTGTTCCCATGGAGTGACCTACAATCGCAATGCGGCTCGTATCTACGGACTTATTATCTTTGACAGCATCCCAAACCTTTTCCACATTGGCCCACAGCCAGGGGCTATAAATGTCTTCCTGCATGGGGTGGGGATTGCCTGCGTGCCCATCAAAATCCCAGGTTGCAACCACATAACCGGCATGGGCAAACGTCAGTGCCAGCCCCTGCATGATGGTTCCAGATCCGGCCAGACCGTGGGCCACCAGAATCAAGGGGCGCTTCTCTTCTCCCATATTTTCAGGATAGATTATTTGATAGGGTAACCCCGCACTCATCCCTTTCTGGAAGACAAGACCGTGGTGGGCTTGCCTCAATTGCCCGGTAGACAAAAGGATGAGTATGATGCCAACACCACTGAAAATCTGCCGAAGCCTGGTCAATTTTAGAAAGTACATCCCTTCTCTCGATTGTTGAGGAAGATTTATTTCATCATACTAGCTCATCAATGAAAAAGTATTTTGAACCCGGTGGGATCACCCCACTAAATGGCATTGAAGCCAAATCAATTCATTTTGAAATTATGATAATGAATTACTCAAAACTTGCACAACCGCTATCAACAATATCCAATTCATCCTGATAATTGCCATTCTGTGGACCCATTTCGATCACCCGGAATGATTCGAGAGGGATATTGGACAAAAAGGGCCAGTCCTCATCTGGCAGAACACCTGCGTAGGGGTTCCCATTGACCGATTTTGGGTCAACCGCATAAAGTCCCACACCGCTGGTGCCATTATCAACAAGATACATTCCATAAACCTGCAATGCCTCTGCAATGGTCATCTCATAAGAGGTCAGATTCAGCGAGCTGAGATCCAGGGTTGGGTCCAGTTGGAATAGCGCCCCTTCGGGGATGGCATGTGTCTGATTGATCTCACCATCACTGTCCGTGGCAGGTGACACTGGACCACCAGATTTGGTATAGGGCGAATTAAAGGACAGGGCATGATCAATATGACCGCTCTGCAGTTCATCAGGCCAGATCACACCTCCCAGAAATGCAAATCCTGAGCCTCTGGTGCTCAAGCCGTGATCATAGATACCATCGCTATCCAGGCTAATGCTATTCGCCCAGCTGGCATACCAACCCTCCGTCGTTTTCCTGGCTTGCCAGAAGTCATATTCACAGCGAGCTTCCAGATCCAGGACCACCATGTGATTGTCCTGTTCTGAGCCCTCACCACAACCAAAGGGCTGGCCATCTCCTGGCTCACCGTCAAAAGCAGGTTCTGCTCCATCAGGAATCGGCACATCAACAAGAAGATCAAACCCCATTTCCCATTCGGAGCCACAGGGTAAATACACATCATGTCTCGGTGTACTGGCGTCTGCAATATAGACGGTAGAAGAATATCGTTTTAAACTGAGCAGAAAATCTCCCCCAGCAACGAGCTTGTCAACCAGGGCATTATTGTCTGGATCAATAGAAGGGTTGGACCCAATGGGTGTATTTAACGGACTTGAAGAGGAATACAGATCGATCTCAGCAAAACTGGGCAATGTATCGGGTTTCACCCCTCCATAGGCCACCAATTCCTCATCCGAACTCGGAACTTCCTCATCACAAGCAATGATAAAAAGCCCGATAAAAATTATTAAGAATAAGAACGCCAGCGATATTTTTGGATGCAGCATAGGCTCTCTCCCCTTTCCTGGAAGCCCCCGAAGTTTCACAATTTCATTTGCTTGACTTCGCCAAAATAAGACAAGTTCCCCTGGGGATACAATAAGATATTTCTGGATTTAAGGAGCAGCATTTTTCCTGTTTGCACAAACCCCCTGTTATGGATCCGATACAGGTAGGTTCCATTGGCCACAGGTAGCCCCCTCGTATCGGTGGCATTCCAGTTGATCGAATGCGTGCCCCCCGACTGAGTTTTGTTGACCAATTGCACAACTTCTCGGCCAGTTAAATCATAGACGGTCAGCTCAACATGTGTCTCATAAGGGAGGTCATAGCTTATCGTTGTGGTTGGATTAAACGGGTTGGGATAGTTCTGTCTAAGTAGGAATTGATCTGGTCGCAGCTCCTGAGTCCAGATAGCTGATGGGTATTGGGTCTGATAGCGATATTCGTTGATCCATAGACTGTCTGAAGCATCCCAGTTCTGGGTGACCAACTCGATCTGATTGCCCATCTCATCGTAGCTGAGTTGCTGGCGGGTCTTGTCGAACCAAAGTTCTGTGTCATAATCCCAATCCTGGACCGTTTCGGTCTGCAGGTAGCCCCCTTCACCATAGTCCAAATTGGTTCTCTTGATGTAATACCAATGACTTCCAAATAGTTGTTCCTGAGTCGCCTGGGTCAACTGACCTGCCGCGTTATAGTCACTCAACTCTATGAAATTTTCCCGCCAATGGTCTGTCAGCCAATCACTCACCCGCCACTGGGTTTGATTCCCATCTGAATTGTACACAAATCGATGCAAGTTGCTGTTTTGCCACCCATCCGGATTCCATTCCCAGGTTTGCTCCACTGTACTGTCGAGAGCTCCGGCTGTTGTATATGTATAGAGTTTGCGGGTATCTTCATACCAACTGCTCCCAACCCTGACCAGTAAAATTTCCTCATAGAGTTGATCATCCAGGTCATAATAGATACAAAAAGTGCTGAGAATACTGCCAGTTATCCCCATTGGCCTCATAAGTTAATTTTTCAGACAGTCGTCCGGTTGCATCGTAGGTATATACCTCACGCCTCTGGGGCAGCCAGTCCGACAATGCACCGCTTTCATAGATCCACTCATACAAACGACCCTGAGCATCATAGCTGAGCGTATACCGCCAGTCATTCAGCCAGGTCCCTGAAATGTAAATGTCACCCGTTTCCTGGGTGAGTTGACCTGCAGTATTGTAAAGATATGTGATACGTTTGTATCGATACCAGCTGGGTTCATACCAGCGATCCTGGTAAAGCAGATCCGGATCAAGTAGCAGAATATCTTGAATGTGACCAGGATAATGTTCACGCATACTGGACAATAACGCGGTTGAAGCATCAGGTTTTTCAGGGGAGGTAAAATCTGCACCTGCGAGAGGCGTTATGACGCACAATAACAGGCTGAAAGCGAAAATGAATTGTTTACAGACTCTCATCAGTCGAATGTATGTACTGGCTTAAAGCAGGTAAACCATTTTAATGGTTTCGCTATATGACCCTGCTTGCAGACGACAGATATACACACCGGTCCCAACGTCGTTTCCCGTCTGATCTCTACCATCCCATTGCACTGAGTGTCGACCGGCAGGATAAAATTCAGTGTTCAAAGTTATTACTTCATTTCCCAACAGGTCGAAAATGGTCAAATCAATTTTTGATGCTTCTGGTAGAAAGTAGTTGATGGTTGTTGAGGGGTTAAATGGGTTCGGGAAACTCCCAATCAAAGCATAACCACCCGGTTTATGCAAGCCTGTTTTAATATTTACTGGACTGGCAAGGATGGTTATGGCGCCACTGACGCTCTCATAATTACCACCAACATTATCCTGAATGACTTTGATATACGCCTGGGATGCAGGTTCTTGATCAATAACCCATTCATAGCTTAACTGAGGGACGGGGAGGTTTTCTACAATAGAACTCCAGGTGTTGCCACCATCTCTGGAAAACTCCAGGTCCCAATTGTTCTGGGCATGGTTAGCCAGTCGGGTCCATTGGATCAGCACTGTATCCCCAACAAAGAAGGTTTCACCACCCTCCGGGTAATCCAGTCTCACATGTCCGAAACCCGCTGTAACGGATAACATCAGGGTCAGCAGAAAACAACTCGTTTTGCACCTTCTCATTCAAAACTCCCTCCGCCCCCATTGACACGTCTCTTCCAGATCGGTGAGAAGCTGGTCCAATAATGATGCTTCGTCACTCGGATTGCAAGTGTATTCCGGCAAACCAACATGGTGGTTTGCCTGTGACTGGGGCGGTTGTCTTTGGAAGGGGACTATAGAAAACAAAAAGCCCGCCACCAGAGGTGACAGGCTTGCTTTTATTTAGAAGGGACGGTCTGTCAGAGAACGAAAGAGGCGTCACCTATTTTGCGTAAAATTCAAAGGGCAGTTGGTAGGTCACTGGAATAGCGGTACCATTCTGCATGGCAGGATTCCAATCCGTCGCCAGAACAGCTGCGATGGCAGACTGGTCAAAGCTGGCTCCGCCACTTCTGGCAACTTCGATATTCGAGACATTTCCAATAACATCCACATGAAAATTTAATACAACATAGCCATCATTCCCGCGTTCTTGCTCGAAATCCGGGTAGATGGTCTTGCTGGCCAGATCCTGCATGCCATGTACGGGTTCTGGTTCAGCAGAATAGTTGGTGGAGATGGGTTCTGCCATTACTGTAGCAGTACTGACGATGAGAAAAAGAGCGGTTAAAGTAAGTTTCGTTTTGTTCATGATAGCCTCCCTGTTGGCTTTAATTAATTTGTTCATGCCACTGATTATCTCAAACCACATGCCACGTTTTAAAAAGGAAGCTTTATATTTTGTATCTATTGTGTTTAGATGCATTATAAGCGGTTCATATCATGACATTTTTGACCATATATTGATATATAGCTATATCGATATGATATGAACCAGATAGAAAATTGTGGTGATTTCTATACGTGCGTCTTCCTGGGTTTTTGGGGTGTGGGTAATTATGTGGGGAGAAAGCCCCTGCAGTTTTAGTACAGGGGCTTTGAGTTAGATTTCCTTATCGCAAGTACACCATTTTAATAGTCTGACTGTATGTTCCAGCATCCAATCGACAGAAATACACACCTGTACTCACTTGATTACCTGATTGGTCTAATCCGCTCCACTTCACCACATAATTACCAGGAGGTTTCCCTGCATCCAGGAGCGTCATGACCGCTTGACCCCGAATATCGAATATGGTGAGGCTGACTGTGGATTGTTCTGGCAA
>CAZVSF010000139.1:6924-8514 GCA_964630195.1 uncultured Lentisphaeria bacterium | reverse complement strand
GTTTTATGCATTCGTTCTTAGGTGTGTCAACACAAACTCCCTCAACCCATTCACCTATGTACGCACCTATAGGCGCATCTATTTCATTGTTCGCTGAGGATACTCCTGTATTATCAGCTGCGCTTACCATTCCTAACATCAAAAGCGCCACCAGCCCACTTAAAAGGATGCTTCTAAAACGATTCATAATCGTTCCTTTCTTTTTTGGGTTAGTTATATTTTTAAGATAAAACTATACCCTGTTCGCATTTTGATTGTTATCCCTCGCTTTGATCTGCGAGATTTGTTTTCGTCAATCGGCCCTGACCTGTGTTTTAATACATAGTCATTCCATAAACCAACAACTTGATTGTAGCTACACAACTTTCGTTTTCTTCGGATAGTTTGTTTGAAGATGGTTGCCTCTCGACGAAGCTATGTTAAACAGGAAATTCATTCAATGCAAATAAAAAAAGTCCACAAAAATAGCGGGCTTTAAAAAACCTTGCTCTTCGGTTTAAATAAAGGTGTAGTTCAAGCCAAAAGCCATGGATTGTTTGATCTGTCTCTTTTCTGAAATGTCTTTATCATACACCATTTTGAAGTTCACATTCATATTGATGTAATCCGAAACCTTTACTGTGAGTGTATTGTCCCAGTTCACATCCACTTCCTTAAGCGTGGAGAAAGCGGAAAACAGTTCCAGCTTCGAAACATAACTGGCCGTCTCAGAGATTGGATAGGTCAAATCTGTTACTGATTCGGCTCCAATCTCACTTTTCAGGGTTTCAACCTCACCTGTCTCTGGATCGTCGGAATAGCGTTCGGGATAATCAGAGGCCAGGGTCTGTTTGAAAGACAAACCCAGTCTTGTCGCCAGACCTTCCTGGATATCATAACCCGCCCCGATACTTTCCCTGAAATAGCCTGGATTCAAAAAGGCGGAGATCTGAAAGGTCGAATCCGTACTGTAATCATAACCAGCATCAAATTGTGTCTCACCTGTTATCGCTGCAAAGGGATTTATTTTTACACCCATTTTATAGGTCAAGACGCTTTCCATTTTGATCTCATCGACAGATTTTCGCATCTCTGTCTTTCCATTTTTGGTGGCTCCATACAGGAATTTTCCCGAGTTGGACCAGTTGGTCTTCTCCAGATCACGTACAAATTTATAATTCAGGTTCAGTTGCCAGGCAAATGCGTTCTCACCGCCCCCGGCCCAGTTGTCAAACCCTGTTTGAGTCAGGTTAATACCGCCTTGGGCTGATTTTGTCCAGACACTTGCGGCTTTTGCCTGACCCCAGGCCAGACTGGTCATCATAACGGCTAAAACGATTGTTGATATAAATTGAGTTTTCATATATCCCTCTTTTTTATTTTTTCCCCTCAATTAAGATGAGATACGCTTGTTTTTCAAGACAAAATGTTTCCCTCCCTTCGCGTATTTATCCAGCTTAAGGGTTTGGAATAGAAGGCTTTGTGTGTGAACTTTGAGACCCAAACTGGAGAGTCTTCTATGTCACAAATCCGCGGGGAGGTTCAACTCCTGGTAGCATTCGACCGGGCTATTTCCTGGCCAGATATAAAGCATGTCACCACCAATGCTCT
>CAZVSF010000139.1:0-6824 GCA_964630195.1 uncultured Lentisphaeria bacterium | reverse complement strand
GTTGGCTCCATCAATATTGGCTCCAGAAAAACAAGGGGTATCGATCCGCAGGCCCGTGAACTGGTCGAACTGCTTGCATCCAGACTTTCCCTGGCAATGGTCCACGCACAACTCCAGGACTATTTGAAAAAGAAAGAGTCAGCCCTTGAGGCCAGCGAGCGTGGCTATCGGGAACTCATCGACCAGGCTGGAGATGTCATTCTCAAGGGAACAATGCAGGGTGACATTATTCAGGCAAATATTGCCGCGACCAGGCTGCTGGGTTGGTCAAATGATGAGTTGCTCCAGATGAATATTTCAAACCTGTTTGAGCCTGATATCCTGGTTAAGAAACCCCTGCGGTATGATCTTCTTAAACAAGGCGCCACCGTGTTGAGTGAGCGGGTCTTCAAGGCCAAAGACGGTCAGCTCATTCCCGTAGAAATGAACTCAAAAATGCTTACTGGTGGTACGCTGGTAACCATTGCCCGCGACCTTCGTGAGCGTAATGCAAGCAAGAAGCTGCTTCTGGCTCAGCACAACCAGATCAAGGCCCTGTTCGATGCAACACCAGTACCTATGTATGCCAAAGATCTTAACGGACGTTATATCCTGCTCAATGATGCCTATCTCAAATTCTTTGGTAAAACGAGAGAAGAAATGCTTGGCAAAACTGTCACAGAGGTTTGGTCTACGCCTTCTGCCAAACGGATGGCAGAGGACGATCTGGTGCTGCTACAGCACAACGAAAAACAAGCCTATGTCACAAGACTCAAAGATGCCAGGGAAATCACCCGTCAGGTTTTCATACGCAAGGCGCGCTATCTGAATGTAAACGGAGAGCCTGCCGGATTCGTTGGCACCTTGATGGATTTCACCGAGTTGAATGATGCAAAAAACCGCTACAAAACCCTTTTTAATAATTCGCCAGACCCCATTGTCGTCCACAACGGCAAGATCCTTATTACTGCCAACCAGGCAGCCGTGCGATTCTTTGATGCTGAAAATCCAGATGACTATATCAACAGTTCGCTTGGAGATTTCATTCATCCCGACTCCTTGAAAGAGGCCAAAAGCCGCATCAAGGCGTTGATCTCGTCCAAACAGCCAAATCAAAAAGTGAGTATGAAGTTTATGACTGCCAGCGGAGCGCTGCGAGATGTTGAGGTCATGTCTGTCCCCATCGAATATCAAGACCAGGTCGTTATCATGTCCTCTTTTCGGGATGTAACCAGCGAGAAAACGACGCGGAAAGCACTGCTTGACAGTGAGGAGCGCTATCGAAGGGCTTTTAAATACTCACCCACTGCCATGGTCGTCCACGATGAGGGGTTCCTGCTGGATGCCAACCAGGCAGCCCTGAATTTTATCGGCGCTAAACGTCTCAAGGATGTTGTTGGCCTGGACCTCTTCACCCTGGTTCACCCAGATTTTATCGGGGCAGCCCGTGAGGAGGGTGAGCGACTCCTCAAAACAAAAATGCCCGACGGGGTCGTTCGAGAACAAAAATACCTCACGCTGCAAGGAGAAGAACGCTGGGTTGAGGTCCTGGGTGTCCCCATCAACCAGGCAGACAAAACCGTTATTCTGCTTTCTATTATAGATATTCATGATCGGGTCACCATCCGCGATCAACTGAAAAAGAGCCAGCAGCAGCTTGAACAGATCACGGAGCACCTAACCAGCTATCTCTTCCTGGTGGATCTTGATCTGAAGGTGCTTTATGTAAACAGCGCAACGTCAAAACTGTTAAAGTCCAAGCACGGCAATCTTCTGGGCAAACCCCTTGACACGATCATTCCCAAAAAGGAAATGGATATTGGCTTATCCTATCTGCCCAGACTTTTAAAGGGGGAGGTTTTCAGTTTTCAATTGCCTTTCAGCTCCCCCACAGGTGGTGAGATGGCTTTTAAGATAACGCTTATTCCAATCAAGGGCGAGAATGGTGATATCCTGGCTCTGCTACTTCAAATGGATGATATCTCAGAGATCGAGGCAGCCCGAGAGGAATTGGCCGAGAATAAAGATCTGCTAGAGCTTATTGTTGATACCATTCCCGGCCTCTTCTTATATGCCGATCTCAATGAGCGCTATCTCTATGTGAATAAGACCTACGCCAACTGGTATGGTTATACGAAATCCCAGGTCATAGGTAAAAATTTCAATAAGATCATTCCCTCCGAGATCTACAACGAAATTCAGCCTTACCTCTCAAAAATATCAAGAGGTGAGCAACTTTCTTTTTCCCGCAAGACAAAAGGGCCGGATGGTCGAGTTCATGATCTGGACATTCGCTACATTCCACATTTTGACAACAACAACAAACCCAAGGCATTTTTAGCCTCCCTCCAGGATGTAACGGAGCAAAAGGAAGATGAGGTCTTCCGGGCCAGCCTGAGCCAGTTGGCAAGACAGCTCACCGTCTCTCTGGAACTCCGGGAAATAGGCGTCATTGCCTCAAGCCTGCTGTACGACCTCTTCGATCATGATGCCTTCTCTCTGTATCAGATCAACCTGGCGGAAGATGTGGCGGTGCCGCTTTACGCCGAGGACACTTTTGTCGGGACAAACAGACCTGTTGAGGTTAAAATCGAAACCAACGCGCTTACCCTGGAGAATGGTGTCGCTACATTCATCCTGCCAACTCCTATTCTGGTGAACCGAAACGAGGACGATAACGAGGCTATTCCAGCACCTTTTGGGGATGTAACAAGACCTGGCCTGTCCCTGGTGTTTGTCCCCATCTTTTTTGAGGGAGAGCAGATCGGGACCTTTACTTTGCACAGTTACATTTCAGGACACTTTCAAGAAGACGATCTGCCAAAATTAAAGATCTTTGCCAATCAGATCGGTGGCGCTTTGGTCCGTGCCCAGGCTGACAAACTCATCAAACAGCAAACGGTTGAGCTTCAAAAACGAAAAACCGAGCTGGAGGCCAGCATTAGAGAAAAGGACGTCCTCTTAAAGGAAGTCTATCATCGCACCAAGAACAACATGCAGGTCATCGTCGGGCTGCTCGACATGCAGGGCTTAAAAACCAGTAGTGAAGAGACGCAGATCATCCTGGAAGAAATTAAAAATCAGATATACAGTATGAGCATGGTGCACGACCTGTTATATCGATCAAAGAACCTGGCTGAGATCATGCTGGATACTTATCTGGAAAAACTCGTTGAACGATTGGTTGTCGCCTACAAAACATCTTCTGGAGAGATCGGGGTGACCTGTCAGTGTGACGCCATTCCTGTCAATATCCAGACCGCCATCCCTCTGGGGCTGGTGATCAATGAGATCGTGAGCAATGCCCTGAAACATGCCTTTCCGAAAAACCAGGGAGGCGAACTCACTATCAAGATCAAGCGGATCGGGAAAAAGGGTCTCTCGCTGGAAGTGGGAGACAATGGTGTCGGCATGGACGCAGAACTTCAGCTTGATTCTGCGGACACGCTGGGACTGCGGATCATCCACGATATTGTGCATCTCCAGCTTTTAGGAGAAATAAAAAGTTCCACCCGAAAGGGTGTAAAGTATATCATTACTATTCCCAACCTGAAGTTAGATTAGGCGCTGGTTATTTGTTTTAATACTGGTTTGCTTACAGATTTGTTCGGGAGAGCCCCCAATGGTAGATCAAATAAAGATCCTTCTGGTTGAAGATGAGGTAATCACGGCTTCATCGCTGAAGCTTGGCCTGGAAAGTGCCGGTTATATCGTGTGTCCCCTGGCGACACGCGGAGATCGGGCGATCAACATTGCTGAGACGGAAAAACCGGATATTATTTTGATGGATGTTAATTTGCCAGGCAAACTCAATGGCATAGAAACCGCCCGGCATATTCTAAAAAAACTTGATTCCAAAATTATTTTCTTCACCGGGTACAGTGATGATGATGTCATTGCACAGATAAATACACTCAATCCGCTGGGGTATATCATCAAGCCTGTCAGTGTGGAGCGTATTAAGGATATACTGGAGTCTCGTTTATAGCAGACGGCTCTTAACTTTTAAACAGAAACAGATCAGCTCATGAAAAAATTACTGCTCCTTCTTGTTAGCATCTCCAGTATGGCTCAACCGCTTTTCAATCAGGAGCCAGAAGTCCGGGTTCGAATTATCAACACCCTTGACACGCTTAATTTGACGCTCCGGGGTGAATGGTCCTTTCGCAATACCGGCGCTAAAAAAATGGTCCTTGCTGATGGGACCCAACTCCAGTTGATCAACCACGCCGGCCAAATTTCAATTTTTGATTCAAGCGGCAGCATGCTTGCCATGACCCCTTCATTTATGTTTACCTCCTGGAGTGATACGGCCACGGTTATGATCGAGTCGGTACCCTATGGGGTGGGCTGGTGGTGGGCTGGTGAAGAAGACCGGGTTTACGAAGGTGCCTTTCATGTTTATCTGGGAAGCAAGCAGGAGATGAATGTGATCGTCCAGCTTCCCCTGGAAACCTATTTAAAAGGGGTTGTTCCCTACGAGATCGGGGGCAGCTCTCCCCGGGAGGCACTGAAAGCCCAGGCTGTGGCCGCCCGGTCCGAGGCTGTTATTGCCTTAACCTCAAAACTGTATAGCGGCGATTTTTACGACCTGACCTCTGATGTGGAGTGCCAGGTTTTCAGCGGCAACCAGAAACGCACTGAAATGTCTGATCGCGCCGTAGATGAAACAGCAGGATGGATCATCAGCGAAGGAGGGGCTCCCATGAATGCCTATTATGCCTCCAATTGCGGTGGGCGCGCTGAACTCATTCGTAATGTCTGGCCAGGCCGAAACAGACTGAAGAGCTACGCGGTCTCGCTCCCGGACAATGCGGATCACCGGGGTCCCAATCTGAAGTGGAGTTGGCGGGCCAAGCGCTGGATCAATGCTTCTCCGGATGTGTATTGTAATCCGGAAATAAACACCTTCCTACCGGGCTGGAGTAAAAAGAACTTTCGCTGGACGCGTGAATTCACGGTTGCAGAACTCACTGCCATGCTCACAGAGAATCGGGAGCTGGGCATGTTCAAAAAGCTACGTGTGTTAAAGCGTGGCTCCTCGGGTCGCATCTACAAAGCCCGCCTGATCTTTGAGAAAGGCAAGCAGACGATCGAAGGTGAATTGGCGCTGCGACAACGTTTTAGCCCCTCCCTGCGCAGTTCGGCTTTTTATGTTGAACGCGAGGGTGATCGGGTGGTGATTCACGGCGCCGGATGGGGACATGGTGTGGGGATGTGTCAAAGTGGTGCTGTCGCCCAGGCCACGGCAGGGCGAAGCTATGACCAGATCCTGAAGCACTATTATTCCAAGGCCGATTTGCTGAATATCTACAGAGATTCAACACCCTGAACAAATCGCATCTTGAGCTCTTGATTCTTTTTCCCTGAAGGACTACCTTTTCAGCGTTAACCATCCCCGTACTTCAGAAATAAAAATTTAGCCCTGCTTTTAGATCGGCTTTTTGCCGTCCTTTGAAGGGCGCTGAATTTTCATAAACATTACTTTCTAACTGGCAATCTTTTCCAAAGGAGCAGAACATGTCCAAAATTCCGCTGTACAAACAAGAGGCTATCAAGAGAAAGCAGCTTTCAGATATCGTTCCACCTGAGCCTAAAAAGCCACCCGTGCAGGGGTCTCTATTGACTCTCTATGGCAATGTACTGAGGGGCAGGCATTACAGCAGGAGAACGGAGAAGCTTTACCGCAGCTGGGTGGTGCGTTATATCAAATTTCATGGCATGAGGCACCCCCGGGATATGGGTGAACGGGAAATGAATGCCTTTCTCTCTCATCTCGCAGTAAAGGGCAGGGTCAGTGCTTCGACTCAGAACCAGGCGCTGGCGGCGTTGTTGTTTTTGTACCGACATGTGATTGGTCGGGAAGTAGGTGATCTGGGCAATTTGATCCGGGCCAAAAAACCAGTGAGAATTCCGGTGGTCATGAGCAAGGCGGAAGTGAAGCTGGTTCTGATGCAATTATCCGGACGGGATCGGCTCATGGCCGAACTCATTTATGGGACAGGGATGCGCTTAAACGAGTGTCTGGAGCTGCGTGTGGGATCGGTAGATTTTGAACGAAATCAGATATTGGTCAGGCAGGGCAAGGGCGGCAAGGACCGGGAGGTGATGCTCCCCGGCTCGCTTAAAAATCGTCTGGAAGCCCATTTGAAGGAGGTTAAACGAATTCACCTCGCTGACCTGAAAGTCGGCCTGGGTGAAGTGCCGGTCCCAGGTGCATTGGAGCGTAAATACCCGAAAGCTTCCCGGGAATGGGGCTGGCAGTGGGTGTTCCCCCAGGCACGCCGGTGGAAAGACCCCGGGACAGGCCAGCGTGGGCGACATCATATGGATGCCACGCTATTGCAGCGGGCCATTCGTCGGGCGGTGGACAGAAGTGGCTTGACCAAGCGGATCAGCTGTCATACCTTCCGCCACTCTTTTGCCACACATTTACTCGAGGGGGGTTATGATATCCGGACAGTTCAGGTTTTATTGGGTCACAAGGATCTTAAAACGACCATGATCTATACCCATGTCTTGAATCGTGGTCCGGGTGGTGTGAGGAGTCCTCTGGATGAATTGTAAGCGAATAGTTTCGACAACCCAGTCCATAGATGGGTCGGCTTGCCAGGCACCCCCCTGGACTGAGACGCCATCTTGAAGAGGCTTATGAGGAACAGCATAATTTGCCAGACTTATTTATGGTCGACATATGAGAATATGCGGTCGGGTTTGTCTTCAAGGGCTTTTCCCCTTATGAGGAACCTCAAAACAGAAAATCTGTTCTATGAAGAACAGTCTAATAGTTGTTACCCGGACAGTCTCTATTTCCGCTGGATCAATGCCACATGTAATCATTATTT
>CAZVSF010000138.1:0-8517 GCA_964630195.1 uncultured Lentisphaeria bacterium | reverse complement strand
TGGCAACACTACATGCTCAAACCGTTACACAGGAGTACGCAGAGGGCCGGGTATATTTATCAAATGGCATGACGCTTGAAGGCAGGAATTTGCGCATGACCATGGAATCGGTTACGCTTGAGATCGGAGGACAGGACCAGGCTTTTTTACTCTCCAATGTTGTACAGGTCATGGCAAAGAAGGGCAAGGCTAAAAAATTTGCACAAAATTGCTCTGGGGCATGTATTGGCTTTAATCTTGGGATGTGGCTGGCTGCTGGAGGTGTGGGGACCGATCCCGATACGGGAGAAGAGTATGACATTAAGCCAGGACAACAAATCGTGAGTATGGCCATGTGGGGTGCTGTCGCTTACGGGATCGGCTATATAGCCGGCCGGGTGACTGATGATTGGGAGGTTATTTATCTTAATCGAGGTTAACGACGAGTGATGAAACCAAAAGTACTCTTCCTGTGTACTGGAAATTCCTGCCGCTCCCAAATCGGTGAAGGGCTGCTAAGGCATCTGGCAGGTGATCGGTTTGAAGTGTATTCTGCTGGTGTGGAACCGAGTCGAGTCCATCCCATGTCCATTCTTGTCATGGATGAAATAGGGATCGACATTCGCAATCAGCATTCAGATGATGTAAAAGATTATCTGAAGAGTGGAATAGACATGGTGATCTCCGTGTGTGACCATGCTGCCCAGACCTGTCCTGTCTTTCCTGGTGAAGTGGAAAGAATACATTGGAGTATAAAAGACCCTTTCCATGGCTGGGATGTGGATGAGTCTAAACTACCTGATTACCGAGCGACACGTGATGATTTGAAACAACGGATCGAGACCTTTATTTCCACCCAGAACTAATTTCTCAAAATGAAAATCAACTACGCAAAAGTGGGCTCGCCGCTGGGCTCTTTGTATTTGGGTCAGCATCCCCGGGGTCTGTGTGTTTTGACCCTTGGCGTTGAAGCGAAGACCGGGCTCTTTGAATATGTAAAAAGGGTTTTTCCAGATGCAGATATTGAGGAATCGAAACCTGCGCTCACGAAAACCATTGATCAACTGGATGAATACTTTCGGGGTGAGAGGGTTGAGTTTGATCTTGACCTGTTCACAATCGGGACTGAATTTCAAAAACAGGTTTGGAATGCCCTTGTGACGATACCTTATGGTAAAACCATCTCATATGGAGCGCTTGCCACCACACTTGACTCGCCAGGAGGTATGCGCGCAGTCGGGGCTGCCAATGGTCAAAACCCAATCCCTATTATCATTCCATGCCATCGAGTAATCGCAGCTGACGGGTCACTCGGTGGTTATACTGGCGGCCTGGGAATCAAAAGGAAGTTGCTGGATCTGGAACAGCAGAAATATACCCCCACCCTATTCCAGGCTGGGATTTAAATCCCAGCTTGGAATTTAATTATTACCCGACTTGACACCTTTAATTTGCTTACAATAGGTTAGAAGCCAGCTCAGCCAGAGCAGAACGTTCCCCTTTTTCCAAGTTCATATGCGCGTACAAACGTTGACCCTTAAAACGGTCGATGAGATAAGAGAGACCGTTGGACTGGCTATCCAGGAAGGGATGATCGATCTGAAAAATATCTCCCGTAAACACCACTTTGGTCCCCTCTCCTGCACGGGTAATGATGGTCTTTATTTCATGGGGTGTCAGATTTTGTGCTTCATCAACAATAAAGAAGATTTTCTGCAAACTGCGCCCGCGAATGTAAGTCAGGGGGGCAATTACGATCTTCTCCTCTTCGACCAGTTTATTGATCTTCTCAAATTCTGAATTATCGTTTAGATACTGGTTCTGAATCACCTTCAGATTGTCCCAGAGCGGTTGCAAATAAGGATCAATTTTGGATTTGATATCACCGGGCAGATATCCGATATCCTTATTACTCAGGGGGACAATGGGTCTGGCAATGAAGATCTGACGATAGGATCGCCTCTTTTCCATGGCTGCAGCCAGTGCCAGCAGGGTTTTTCCTGTTCCAGCTTTTCCTGTAATTGAAACCAGAGGGATATCATCATTGGTCAAGACATCCAGGGCAAACAGCTGTTCCGCATTGCGGGGGATAATGCCATGTGCTGCCCGCTTGTCCAGGCGCTGCATGAGATCCTGATTTGGATTATAGACCGCCAGGGCGGATTTTTGGTCGTTTTTTAAAATAAAATGATGCCAGGGCTGTGGTGTTTGTTCAATACCAGTCTGTTCAAAGGGTATCTCAAAAGGGGTTTTATACAGGGTGTCAATTACCTCAGAATCGATGTGTTCCTGTATTGATTTTCCAGTATACAGCTCATCCACGCTGGCCACTTTATCGGTGAAATAATCCTGGGATTCAAGTCCTACAGCCTTGGCTTTTAACCGCAGATTTACATCTTTGCTCACCAGTACAACGCGTTGCTTTGAAGCCTTTGATAATTCATAAGCGGTGTACAGGATACGATGATCAGTAATATCCTCCGAGAAAACACCAGCCAGTTCTTCACTGGTCGAATTGATCTCTACACGAAAAACGCCCTGTTTAGCGCCAAGTTTAACACCTTTTTCAAACATCTTCTCAGTCGAGAACTTATCTATAGCACGAACAAAAGCACGGGCATGATAATTCAAAACGTCATTACCCTTTTTGAAATGATCCAATTCTTCCAACACGGCCATGGGCAGGACGATATCGTTGTCCTCAAAATGATAAATGCAATCGCTGTCATGAAGGATGACATTGGTATCCAGAACGAGGGTCTTTTTCATGCTTGCTCCTTTGAACTTTGATTGGAAATAATCTAACAGGTACAGAGGAATAATACAGGCAGCTTTTTCATGTACGCTTGAAAAGAGAGTAACATTCTGGAGCAACAAGCAGAAAAAAGAGACCTATTTAACGTCACATTTGTTATTTTAGTGCTCTTAAGTGATAAAAAATCCGGAGATTTTCGTAATGAAAAAGAAAGCATATATAAATCGTTCTGAAGTAAAAAAGTATCTCGCCACAGCGGATCCTACCGTCTTGAATTATATAGAACAATGTGAAGTGCAAATAGATAAGCTGGCTGAAATTGGTTTTCAGTTATCTGCCGAACGTCATCTGCCCACCCTGCTGAATCTGATCATCGAAGAAGGGATGCGAATTACAAATTCAGATGGTGGCACGCTCTATTTGAGAACTGAGGATGATCGGCTTGCCTTCGAAATCATGAAGACCAAAACACTTGGTACTGACTGGGGTGGTGTAAGTAAAACGCCTATTCCCGAATTCATTTACCCCGTGAAACTTTATATGCAAAATGGTGAGCCTAACGATCATATGATCTCTGCGCATGTCGGATTATCAGGAGAGACCCTGAATATTCCAGACGCTTATGAGAATGAGGTCTTTGATTTCTCAGGGACCAAAGCCTTTGATTCTAAGAACAATTATCGTTCTCAATCCTTTCTGTGTATCGCCATGAAAAACCATGAAAGCGACATCATTGGTGTGCTGCAGCTTATCAATGCTGCTGACCCTGTCACAGGTGAAATTATTCCCTTCTCCGAGGATATGCAGAAATTGATCGAGTCCCTGGCAAGCCAGGCAGCGGTCGCAATTACCACTGTACGCCTGATCGAAGGTCTGGAAAACTTGCTGGAATCCTTCATACAACTTATTGCTGATGCCATTGATGAAAAATCACCCTATACAGGAGGACACTGTTCACGTGTTCCTGCGCTGGCTATCATGCTGGCTGAGAAAGTAAACCAAACCAAAGAAGGTCCCTTTGGTGATGTCCAATTTAGTCAGGAAGACATGGATGAATTAAGGATTGCCGCCTGGCTCCATGATGTTGGAAAAATTACAACACCTGAATATGTGGTTGACAAAGCCACCAAACTGGAAACGATTTATGATCGTGTTCATGAAATGAATGCGCGCTTTGAAGTGCTTAAGCGCGATGTTGAGATCGATTATTTAAGAGCCATCGCCAATGGAGTAACGACGAAGAAGCAAACCCTTCTGGAGGCAGAATTGCAAGAGAAACTGGCTCAGATCGAAGATGATCAAGCCTTTCTGAATGAATGCAATACTGGCGGTGAGTTTATGGCTGACGATAAAAAGGAACGGGTCACGTCTATTGCCAAATACCAGATCACACTGGACGGCGTGCAACAGGATCTTCTCGCTGAGGATTGGGTCATGAATCTGAACATTTCCAGAGGGACCTTAAATAATGCCGAAAGAGAGAAAATTAACGACCATATTGTTGTTACTATAGACATGCTGGAAAAACTGCCCTTTCCAAAACATCTCAGGCGGGTTCCTGAATTTGCCGGTGGACACCATGAGACCATGATAGGAACTGGCTATCCCAAGGGTTTGAGCAAGGAAGATATGTCAGTTCAGGCTCGCATCATGGGTATTGCCGATATTTTTGAAGCGCTTACCGCCAGTGATCGGCCCTATAAAAAAGGAAAGACACTGTCTGAAGCCATGCGAATCATGGGATTTTTCAAAGCGGACCAGCATATTGACGCAGACCTATTTGATGTCTTTCTAACGGAAGGTGTCTTTCAGGAATACGCAGACGAATACCTTGATGCAAAATATATTGACGAAGTGAATATTCAGAAATATCTGGAAATAGAACCTAAACCACTAAGTAACTAAGGCTTTTTAGCCGGGAGTGGATGATGGAAATAAAACCTGATCTTGGGAAATTGATGCGGCGTGAAATTTACACGCTCTTGACCATCTCATCTATTATTATCATATCCTTTCTCATTATTCAAGCTCTGGTCGTAAATCTTGATCCCGAGGTGTCCAATGATGTCTTCGTGCGAAACGTCTGGTCCTGGGTGGCGGGGTTTCTCATCCTGCTCTGGGTCGTTACTCCCTGGTTTCAGTATTTCTGGATCATAAACTTAAAATATTCGGTAAAAGATTCTCGCCTGGTGATTCATAAAGGTATGATTACAAAGAAGAAAGTGAGCATTCCGTTTTCGGCAATTACGGATTTTACCTTGAGCCGTTCACTCTTTGAGCGCTGGCTGGATATTGGAACCATCTACATTCAAACCGCTGGACAGGGTGTACAACCTGGTGCCTATGAAGGTAAACTTGAAGGAATTGTAGATTTCGATTCTTTGCATTCAGTCTTAAGGTTAAAGGTGAAAGCATCTCGTGGAAATCAAGCTGAAATAAATGGGGTACCCATAGAGTCCGTAACCGACGAAATTGAGGTGTTGAAATCTATTCTTGAAGAGATCATACAGATAAACAGCAAGATGGAGTAATCACTGCCGATCTAGAAAAATCCTGAGAAAAAATCCCAGGACAGCAACATGCACAACACCCCCAACAATTAGATATATCCAGACCCACCCAGAGACCATCTGACTACCAATAAACATTTTCGCGATCCAGAAGGGGGGTAAAAAGGCGGCCAACCAATGCCACCCGGAATGCCAGAAGAAAACGACAGGCATGGCCAGGTACATAATCCCCAGCAACTTGCTGAATGCCAACCCCTCTACCTTGTTCTCTGAAAATGCCACCAGAAAAAGTGTTCCAATTGCGGCTTCAAGAGCCACCAAAGCTGAAATTCCCAGGGCATGCAAAACGTTAAGTTCGATCAATGAGGTTCCGTAAATGATCAACAGAAATAACAAGGCACTGAGAAACATGGGCATCATGAGCTTATATTGTAAATATCCCTGCTTCCGAAGAGGTGTTACGCTGATAAAGGCAATCACATCTTCATCGCGTTCATCCAGGATGATGAAACCATAGATCATTGAAAATAGCATCCCGGGAACCAAACTGAGGAAACTGACTGCAAAAAGACGATACGGGCTGATGTCAAAGTTGAATTTTGATAGAATAAGAGCTTCAATTGAAGGCAGTCCAGAGAGCAACAGAATGACTCCTACAGGTCCCAAGAGTGCCAGGACCAGCGTAGAATCACGGACGATGAGTTTCAAGTCTCCCCGGGCTAAAACTGAGATAGGCGTCTTCATTTTAAACGGGATGCCTCACATATTTATTAAACCGTTGATAAACCAGACCGCTCAATAAAAAGAACCAGATGATCAGGCTGCCGGCTGAAAACAATTTTTCGGATAGGGAATAATCATGACTCAACACATCGAGTAAGACCAGGGTAGCCCGGGTTGGGAAAAAATAGAACAGGGGCGTGTCAAAGAATTTTAGATATGCCAGTATCGGTAGGCTGATAAGCAACCCAATCCCCAAAGATTTTACAAAATAGTCATTCACGTGTCTGGCACGAGCAGCGAAAACAAGTCCGAACAAGGTATAGATCAGAGAACTGAAGACAGCACCAAAGACAAACCAGACAATATCCTGACCACCTACGGCTGCACCCAACATGATCAGGAAAGCTGAGCTTGCCGAGAGCATCAGAAAGGAGATGATTTTTGCGAGCAAGTATTCATAAAGACGTAGAGGGGTCACAAACAGGCTTTCAGTCAGATTCTGCCCGCGCTCAAGCAGAACGATGGCTCCTATAAAAGTGAATCCCAGGGTACAGATATCGGTGAAAAGGATGATGGTAAGTGTGGGATGTACCAGATTTTCTGGCAATAGTCTCAGTGTAATAATATAAAGAATGGTGAGTATGGCATAGACATAGTAGAATCCATGTCGGAATTGGAATTGAATGTCCTGGCGGAGGGCTGCCAGCAACCTCATCGCAGCGATCTTCCGGTTGTTTTCACAAAGACATCCTCCAGACTGGCTTCCCGGCTGTGAATGGTCTCGATGTAATGCTTTTTCAGAATGTCCTGAAAGACCTTATTGGCTCCCAGTTTTTCCATGGAGATCGACGTGGATTGCAGGGTGTTGCCATCACGATATTCAATTTCAAGAAATCTTTCGCCATGCTGCAACTTGAGTTCACGGGGAGAATCGATCAGGCTGATCTCCCCATCCACTATAAAGGCAACCCGATCACACAGGGTGTCAGCTACATGCATATCATGGGTAGTAATACATACGGTCTTGCCATGGGTCTTCTCCTGGAGGATCAATGCTTCCATTTTACGTAAATTGACAGGGTCAAGACCGGCAGTTGGTTCATCGAGAAAAATGAGCTGGGGATTGTTCAGCAAACTTCGGCAGAAATTTAGACGAACCTTCATTCCCTTGGAGAAATCCCGAACCCGCGTGTGTGCATCATCCTCCAGACCAACAGATGCAAGCATTTGAAGCGGATCTCGTGTCTCAGCACTATAGAATTGGGCAAAAAATTCCAGGTTCTCGAGGGCAGTGAATTTTGTGTATAAATTGGGAGTTTCAAAAGCGACCCCGATTGATTCATAGAAATCGGAGTTCAAATTTTGGAGGTTTAGCCCATTGACTGAGACCTGGCCACGGTATTTGTTTAAAATGCCAATAAGAATTTTTTGAGTGGTACTTTTTCCTGCTCCACTGGGGCCTAGAAACCCAAAAATTTCTCCATCCCCAATGTGAAAATTCAGACCTCTCAGCGTATCATGGGTATTTGATCCATAGGCAAAACGAAGATCACTTACCTCAATCATGACTAAATCCTATTCAGGTATCAATTGGCATCCAGTCGTTGAATGCCTCGTGGCTCAAGCTTGATGAGGCGTTGTTTGTACAGGGCTCCGATGGTGCGTTTGAAGACTTTTTTGCTCAGACCGAATTCACGGTAAATAACCTCTGGAGGCGTTTTATCATTGAAGGGCAGGAAGCCTTGATTTTTGTCCAACATATCCAGTATCTTTTGACTTGTCGCATCAATATGTAGGGCACCGGGTTCCTGAAGACTCAGGTCCAGCTTACCATCTGGTCGAACCTTTTTTATATACCCCGCGATCTTTTGTCCCTGCTGGAGGGATTGGAATACCTCATCTTTGAAGAGGAGCCCCCAATGTGTGTTTTCGACGATAGCTTTGTAGCCAAGATCCGTTCGGCTTACAATAAAGAGATCGACCTGCTCACCATCAGTGAACCCTGGATTCCCATCACTTAAGAATTTGTCGAGTTTGGTACTGGCTGCGATGCGATTGCTGGCGATATCCAGATAGGTATAGACGACATAATGGCGACCTGTGAGCAGCTTATGGCTCTGCTCCCGAAAGGGAACAAGGAGGTCCTTGGGAAGACCCCAATCCAGGAATGCCCCCATTTCGTTATTGTCAATGACCTTCAAGCTGGCGAACTCACCGACCATGGTTTTGGGCTTTTGAGTGGATGCGATTATTGTGTCTGTAGAGTCAAAATAGACAAACACTTCAAGCATGTCATCAACCTTGACACCCTCGGGAACTTCTCGCTTTGGCAAAAGGATATCACCCAATTCCTCACCATCAAGATAGACGCCAAAATCCACTTCCCGCATAACATGGAGCGTGTTCATTCTTCCAATTTGAGACATAGCATTCCTTTTAAAGTCGTGGATGAAGTTAAGGATGGGGAAATGGGATGAAACTGGAAAGATGATGTGTCACACTGAGCTTGCCTGCCTTGCCGTAGCGTCTTGCTATGGCAGAAACCCGCCA
>CAZVSF010000137.1:1292-8534 GCA_964630195.1 uncultured Lentisphaeria bacterium | reverse complement strand
CAACCCGGTTTACATCCAAAAACGTAGATATCGACAATTAGACCTCAATTTTTACTGATATAACGGGGGAACTTCTGCTGGCAATTAATTTGGAAGTCAAGAATATCCCTCCTATGTTAACAGCTAAACTAAAAGGAAATATTGTTGAAATATTCGTTGCACGACCTCCTGGACAACGTGGATAATGAGAGCATTGAGCAAGAAGGTGCTCTGATCCAATATTTTAATGAAATAGATTTAGAAACATCAGTTGATCTTGGAAACTGGGCTGCTGATCTTCTTAAATATGGTAGACATATTTTATCAACTGGTAGCAGGAAAGCGCTCACATTTCTTCTTGAACAAGGTTGGAATCCAACCTTTACATCACGGATAAAAGCTGCCAAAATTGAAAACGAATGGTTCGATCTGGAAATGGAGCTGGTACGGAAATTAAACTACACACCCGGTCACTTGTTCTATCGGAAAGCCGAACAACTTGGTAATAAGACACTCTTTAACTTCAAACGGGGACGCGAGTGGCAACAGCAGTCATGGTCTGCAGTTCGAAACTCGGTCGATCACCTCGCCGCCGCCCTCATTGACCTGGTAGGAAGCACATCTCCCCGCCTGGCAATACTTTCAGAGAATCGGCTTGAAGTTGCCATTACGGATATCGCCTGCCTGAGTTACGGTTTTGTCAATGTTCCGATCCAACCTGCCGCTCCACCGGCGCAAATTGAGTACATATTGGCTCATGCCCAGATTGAAGGGATTTTTGTATCGGATGCACAACATTTAAGAACCATTGAAGGCATACTCCCCTACCTGCCCGCCATCAAGCATATTATTAGTTATAACAGTGTCGCAACGACCAATCCGCTGGTCACTTCCTATAAACGGTTGGTAGATGCCGTGGATTCAGGTCCTACCATGGATTGGCTGGAAGGAATTCGTCTTTCGGTGTCGCTCTCAAATATTGCCAGCATTATGTACACATCAGGTACCACGGGTTATCCCAAGGGCATCACCTTTAGCCACAAAAATATCATTTCCAAGCGATTTGCCAGGAGTTTGGCACTCAACCTTGGGAAACAAGACCGCTTTCTATGTTTTCTACCTCTCTTCCATACGTTTGGGAGATTTCTCGAAATGTGGGGCTCCATCTTCTGGGGAGCTGAATATACATTTTCAAGCGGCAAAGGGACGCAATCGATCCTAAATGATCTTCAGGAAATCAAACCATCCGTTTTGATCAGTATTCCACAGCGCTGGCTGGATATCTACGATACCATCAGCTTATCCGTTGATATGACAGCTGAGTCAAAAAGTCAGATAGCACCTAGAGTGAAAGAGGTCACAGGTGGAAATTTACGCTGGGGACTTTCAGCAGCTGGTTATCTGCCTCCCGAAATTTTCAAGTTTTTTCAGACACATGACATACACCTTCACAGCGGATATGGGATGACGGAAGCAACGGGTGGCATTACCATGACACCCACAGATGGCTACATCGAGAATTCCGTGGGTGTTCCATTACCCGGTATGGATATAAAATTTGCTGAGGACGGTGAATTATGGATCCGCGGTGCCTATGTGTCAAGCTCATATTGGAATCCCGAAGAGCCTGAGGAACGTCCCGAAGGATGGTTTTATACAGGCGATATTTTTCAATCCCTCGCGAATGGGCAGATCGAGATCATTGATCGAAAAAAAGAGATCTACAAAAATGCCAAGGGTCAAACTGTCGCACCACAAAAAATTGAGAACATGTTCAGGGATTTTGAGAGCATCCATCAGCTCTTTATTGTTGGGGATCATATGCCCTACAATACGGCTCTCGTGCGATTAAACAAAAAGCACAAGGACCTGAAAGATATAGGGAGAGATGACCAAAAAGTTCGTGATTATGTTGCCAATGTTGTTCATTCAGTAAATTCATTTTTGGCACCTTTCGAGCGCATCGTTGATTTTAGGCCGGTCGATCGTGATTTTAGCAAAGATCTCGATGAGCTTACCGAAAAAGGGACGTTTAAACGTACCACTATTTTGAAACATTTCAAGGTCGAGATCGAATCCCTTTATAAAAGATCCTACAAATCGTTTTTCATGGAAGATCTGGAGATACGAATACCCAACTGGGTGTTCCTGCAGCGTGGATGGACCCAGAATGATCTCCTTATTGAAGATCGTATTCTCAAGCATAGGAATAAGCGGTATACTTTGAGAATTGAACCACGAAATAATGAAATCCGGATCGGAGCATTTTATTACCAATTCGAGGGAAAGATTCTGCTATTTGAAGATATCATCAGGCACCCAGCCTATTGTATGGGTAATCGAGAGCTGGACGAATTCCTGGACTACTCTCATCTAAGAATAAAACCAGTGAACACGAGTCCAGATCTCCTTCCAGGTACCTGGACTGATCTGGAGTTCTCAGATGAAGAAAAGCTTCAAGCGGAAGCTGAAATTGATAAAGCGCTGAAACATTCTGATTATTCCTTTGAAGCTCTGAAACCAGTCATATATATGGTGTATAGCCAAACACTTCACCCCTCTCAACCGGCCTTTCGATTATTAAATCGAATTTATTCAAATTCGAGTGAGAGCATTCGACATATTGTAAGATATGCATTTCTACGACTGGTCAGATCTGACAACCTCGTTCAATCTCAATTTGCTGTTGAGCAAGTGGTAGCCCTCTTCCCTGCCAAGGAGCTCGAGCGAATCGTCACCTATGCCCTTGGACGCAAGGTGCTTTTTAAAACAACATCTTTAAATTCATCCTGGTCAAATATTAACAGTCGTAAAGTTAAACTTGCTTCAAATTATCTGCGACATTTAACAAATCAGGATTTAGGCGACAAGGCCTCTTCAATTCTATTTGAAAATGTATTGGGTATTCTATTCTCCTGGTCCAAGCAGTTTCCAATTTACTACGCCACGATTAGAACAGCGCTAATCAGCTCCATTGTCCATCTCCCTTCGAATAGCAATACTCGAAAGCAGATCCTGATGACATATGAAGCTTTGAATGAGAATTTTTCACTTGCTATGCAGGACATGGAACCTGATTTGGCAAATATTCAACATGAACAAACACAGGACTGGGAAGATGTATTGCTATTCGACAAACCAGTTTCAAAAGCGCATCGTCAGCGAATAACAGACGCATTTGTGAATACATCGCTCCTGAATGAATCGATGTATCTTTTTTTTGAAGGGAGACAACTTTCACTCCAGAGCATTCCGCCACAGGGAATTTGGATCAATCTGCTGGCGACGGCACATGGAAAGACAATTTACCGTGTCACGGTTCAAGCAAATGATTCACGATATAAATTTGTTCTCAATTTGAACGACGATCTAAACACTGAGCAGGTTCAAACAGAATTATTCTGGTTAATGGCATGTACCCGAAATACACATTTCAACCAGCTGGTTGAAACACTTGGATCCTATAAGGCTGAGCAGGATCTCTGGTCAGAGGAATTTATTTCTGGACTCACAGTCAGGGAATATTTGAAACAGGCGGTTTGGGCGGGATCCTCGGACGAGATGCCATCCCCCGAGCATATATGGCCTCATTTTGTATGGACGGCTGTGTTGACCTATGCCAGGTTCTGGAAACGTACACGCTTTAAAAAGATGATCTCTGTTCCAAGTCCAGGTAAAATTGTTGTTCCCATACATGACTATCATGTAGGTGGTCGTCTTGTGTCTATTTCGGGGATCCAGGAAGTGGACTCAGCCCTTGAGTTTATCGAGATCCTTGAAAAATTATTTGTACGCGCGACAGAAAGTGATTTTCCCAATTTTAATCTGAAAATAAATATGGATGTATTTTACCACGCCCTGAGAGAGGCGCTTGGGCAAAAGCATAGCACTGATATTTTTGAAGCTATACTTCTTGACAAAAATATTTCTCCCTCCCGCCGCAAGGAAATTAAGACCTTTCTTAAAACGGTTCAAGAATCAGGCTATCAAACAAAATCTGTTTATTTTGCTACACGACGCTATCATCGCTGGCTGTCGATCAATGTGGGTGCAACTTTAAATGCGAAGGCACATTTTTTAAAGGACCTATATCGTGATTACAATATTCAAGACAGCGAACCTGAATATCCAGATGCACGCGTGAGATTATTCCATGACACGGTTTTTTCAGATACTGAGCCAGAGGGTAGGCAATACCTTTCACTTCTGGCAAAAAATCTCCGGGAACGCTCATTGGATGGCGGTACCATTCAAAGTGAGATAAGTCAATACATTGGGTCGAATGAGCTGGATGAATATGCCTCCTTTTTCCTGAAGAGATTAGCCTTCCCAGAGTTACCCCCCAGTGAGGATATTGAACTGATTGCAACCCGTTCAACAGCGATGGATGAAATTGAAATAATGATCTCGAGACACGATTCTCGCGGAACAACCTTTCGAATCCGCAGCGCAATGCACCCCAAGGAGATCATTCAGCTCCAACAACATTTTGTAAAAGCAAGAATGGATGTCAATTTTACCCACGAGCATAAATTTTTAGTGGCTCTCAATAAAAAGGGTGTTGTCATCGGCGGGCTGTTTTACCTGAATATGGATGAAGATGTCGTATATATGGACAAAGTAGTGGTCTCTGATAATCATCGTGGGGGTGGTGTGAGTAGAGGGTTGTTAAATGAATTTGTCAATCGCATGAGAAATTCTCAAAAGAAGATGATCACGACAGGGTTCTTGCATCCGGGGTATTTTTATAAATTTGGTTTTAAAATTGAAAAAGACCAGGGAGGCCTGGTCAAATATTTGTAAGCGGGAGTGTGTGGCAGAAAATCAGTCTTCCTCGTGTCCCTCTTCCGTCGGTCCTTCTTCCCCCTGCTCAGGAGAGTCATCTTCTTCCTCATCTTCCCTGTTTTCCTCGGCCTCAAGATAACTCGACATCAATTTGGAGATGGTAGCCTGCTGAATAGCGGCCATGAGCTCATTATCGCTAAACGGCTTTGTGAAGATTCCATGAGAGCTGGCTTCACGGGCAGAATCAAGAGTGGGAACATCCGTGTGGGCAGTAATAAATATGACGGGAATATCTGTGTCTCTGTTAATCTCACGGGTTGCTTCTAACCCGGTCATTTTGCCCTTAAGCGTAATATCCATGAGAATCACATCAGGATAATTTTCTTTGGCTACGCTTATGGCATCACGACCATTGTTAACAATACCAATGACTTGAAATCCCATGGCTTCCAGGCGCAATTTAATTTCACTTGCTACGACGATCTCATCTTCAACAATAAGAACTGTGGTGTCTATAAGTTGCATAGTTGTATTTCTTTGAGAATCCTTATACCACTAATTACGCCAATGTTGTGGTCACGATTCGTCAAATTTATTTATGACGAGAGGTCAACCTAATAAAATTTGAATATAATGACTCGAATTGCTGTTAAATACAAAAGCCCCGGTTACCCAGGGCTTTGCATCGGTCTGATCCCCGCTTTTATAAAATGGATTTAATGTATTCTGTGGTCAGTGATTTTGGTCTTTCCAGGGGCAAACCAATGGCCCGATCCCAAATCGTAGAGGCCAATACACCCATGGCTCTGGACACACCAAAAAGAACGGTGTAGAAATCATATTCATGCATTCCATTGTGGACCAGCAGTACACCTGAATGGGCATCTACATTTGGCCAGGGATTCTTTGCCTTGCCCTGTTCGAGTAAGATTGGCGGGACCACTTCATAGAGCATGCTGACAACCTGGAATAGTTCATCATCCGGCATATGCTTCAGTGCAAACTCTCTCTGTGCTGAATAACGAGGATCAGTTTTGCGAAGAACCGCATGACCATATCCCGGTATAACATTGCCTGAGGAAAGGGTATCCCATACAAATTTCTTCAAATCATCCATTGTGGGGACACCACCACCCAATTGCTCTTTGACTTCCATGATCCATCTCAAGACTTCCTGGTTGGCAAGTCCATGCAATGGACCAGCAAGTCCATTCATACCTGCTGATAGGGCATAATACACATCAGACAGGGTTGACCCAACCAAATGAGTGGTATGGGCAGAGACATTTCCGCCTTCATGATCGGCATGGATAGTCAGATATATTCGCATGAGTTCTCTGAACATTTTATTATCAAAGCCCATCATGTGTGCAAAGTTGCCCCCCCAATCCAGAGTGGGATCAGCAGGAATTACCTTGCCATCCTTATACGATCTGCGGTAGATATAGGCTGCCAATGCGGGGAGACGCGCCAGAAGATTCATGGTATCTTCATAGACGGGTTTCCAATAATCTATTTTATTCATCCCTGCACGGTATTCGGCTGCAAATATTGATTCAGTCTGTTGCGCAACGATACCAACGGAGAATTGCGTCATGGGATGCGTATCTTTGGGAAGTGCATCAATGGCTGCATAAATATGACTTGGCAGGGTTCCTCTCTCCTGCCACTCTCTGGTGATCTCGGCAATATTTTCTTCAGTTGGGAGTTCTCCAGTCATTAACAGATAGAATAAACCCTCTGGAAGAGGTTCCTCACCCTCTGCAGCATGGGGTAATTTTGCCTGAAGCTCAGGGATGGTATAACCACGAAAACGAATACCTTCTTCAGGATCAAGTGCAGAAGTCTCTGTAATCATTACCTTTACACCTCGCATCCCCCCGTAAGCCTGAGCGACGGTTACATCACATAATTTTTTATCGCCATGATTTTTCCGAATCTCATTCACTTCTTCTCGAAATGCAGGGATTATCGCTTCCAACT
Source organism: uncultured Lentisphaeria bacterium (assembly GCA_964630195.1). Classification (GTDB taxonomy): domain Bacteria; phylum Fidelibacterota; class UBA8477; order UBA8477; family JABMPR01; genus JABMPR01. The sequence continues at coordinate 1,787 of CAZVSF010000137.1, read as the reverse complement.
TATTTTTTAACAATGACATATATATATCCTCCACAAATTTAGTTCTCAGGTAAAATGCTAAGAATAAAATAATACCTTTGGCAGGGATGCCTTTTGGCAATAATTACTCCAGGCGATTACTTCTGCAAATATAGTGCCTGTGAACATAAATTGAGTGGAAAATATGGGGAAGCAATGGGTTGGATTGAAGATTTTGTTGTGCTTAAAATTATTATTTATTTCAGCGTACCTTGTTAGTTTTACCTATGATGAATTCAAATATCGATCTTCCACAAGCATTAGAAAATCGGCTTCGTAAACAGCTTGGTTCCGAGTACCTGGATTTTCGTGCTGCGCTGGAAAATCCACCCCCTGTCTCAATTCGCTTGAATCCTGATAAACCAAATCATCGATTTGATAATCAAGATCCAATTCCCTGGGCAATACATGGCAGATATCTCAAGTCCAGACCCAGATTTACTGACGACCCCCTCTTTCATGCTGGGACCTATTATG
>CAZVSF010000137.1:0-1192 GCA_964630195.1 uncultured Lentisphaeria bacterium | reverse complement strand
AAGTCCAGACCCAGATTTACTGACGACCCCCTCTTTCATGCTGGGACCTATTATGTGCAGGATGCCTCATCGATGTTCCTGGCCCATATTCTAAAAAATGTTATTGATCTTGATCGAGACATGCGGGTTCTTGACTTAAGCGCTGCTCCCGGTGGCAAATCGACCCATCTCCAGACACTTATCACCAAAAACTCTTTGCTCGTCGCCAATGAGGTCATAGGTAATCGCAATAAGATCTTACGCCAGAACCTGTCCCGCTGGGGTGGGGACAACCACATCGTAACTCAAAGTGATCCCAGACAATTCAAAAAACTGCCCAATTTTTTTGACGTTATCCTCGTTGATGCCCCTTGCTCTGGCGAAGGTCTCATGCGCAAGGATCATGCGGCAATTGCTGAATGGTCTGAGGATAATGTGGCAGTGTGTTCTAGCCGCCAAAAGCGGATACTGGCTGATATCGTGCCTGCTCTGGCCAACAATGGTATCTTGATCTATAGTACCTGCACATATTCCGTAGAAGAAAATGAGGAAAACATGCTCTGGCTGGAGCGTGAATCTGGTTTAATTCCCATTCAAGTGAGTGTTCCCTCCAACTGGGGAATTGTGTTCACGGGTCCAAGCGATTCGTATTACAGATTTTATCCACACCACCTTATGGGCGAAGGCTTTTTTATGGCTGCTTTCAGAAAACCAGCGTCACGATCATCTGGCAAGTCCCGAGTCACCCGATCAAAGAATGACAAAACTTTAACTGCGCCAATTGATGAGGACAAAAAGTGGCTGACGAATCCCCAGCGTTACAATTTTTTAAGCCGTGAAGACCACCGCATCGCATTGCCCAGAGCGATATATGATGATTATCTCACCTTAAGCAAGTCCCTGAGAATAACATCCTCCGGTCTAAATATGGGCAAGGTCTACCATAATGCATTGAAACCCTCACCCGAACTAGCATTAAGCCAGGTACTGGCAAAACAAGCCAATATTATCGATTTTTCAAAGGAAAAAGCCCTGGACTATCTGGCGCATATTAACCAGAGCCATGGGTATGATTATGAGCCTGGTTACAATCTCGTGGTCTTTGATAATCATGGTCTTGGATGGATGCATGTCCTGCACACCGGTCAAATTCGGAATAAGTACCCGGCTGCCTGGCGCATTTTACAGCGTACCAGCAAAAAATGACAGTCAC
>CAZVSF010000136.1:7128-8600 GCA_964630195.1 uncultured Lentisphaeria bacterium | reverse complement strand
TCAGAAATCAAAATAACAAGCCAGGTTGTGCTGCCTCATGAAATATGTGGGTTAGGATTGTGGATGATTTAATCCTGTGATGAGGCTAGATCATAATTCCTGTCAGTGACCAGAATATTTTCAAGCCAGATATTGAAGATCACTGCCTTGAAATTAAAGACTTTGGGATATTGTCGACAAGGAGCTGGTTAAGAGACCTCGTACTTCGGTCTGATTCAGTCTTACTAATCTATTATCTCCATAATCTGCTCAGTCAGCTCATGTGGTGTCCAGGGTTTATAAATGAATCTGGTTATACCCATATCATTGTATGCTTTCTTATCCTCAACACCAAGCTGACCTGTAGAAAGGATGATTGGGATATCGGACCCAAATTTTCGAATCTCTTGAGATAATTCCACACCTGACATCTCAGGCATGGTTAAGTCTGTAACGATCAGATCGTATTTCTGAGCATTGGCTTTAATTAATTCCAAGGCTTGCTTCCCATTTGAGGCACCATCAACTTCGAAGCCTGCTTGAATAAGAATTGTTTGGGCGGTGATTCGAATATTCTCATCATCATCTACTAGCAGGATACATTTACCTGAATTAGTTGATCTTTCGGGGTCCTTGGCGTTCAATTGCTCCTGGTCTTTATCTGATACTGGTAAGAGTATGGTGAACGTGGTTCCCTCCCCAACTTTGCTGGCAACTTTAATTTGACCATTCATCATCTTGACAATGCCATGAATGACTGAGAGTCCAAGCCCGGTACCCTGTCCAAACTGCTTTGTAGTAAAAAAGGGATCAAATATTCTCTCAATATCGGAAGAATCTATTCCATGGCCCGTATCACTCACTGCAAGCTGAATAACCTCAGTTTCAGCTTTTGCACCGCCAAGCCAGGCTTGCGTTTGGGTTAAGCTTACGGTCAATGTACCTCCAGTTTTTTCCATGGCGTGTTGGGCATTGTTACAGAGGTTGATCATCACCTGATGAATTTGGGTCTTGTCGCAAAGAACCATCCCAGCGTTTATAGCTATGTCCTGCTTAATTTCAATATTTGCAGGGATGGTAGCTCCCACTAAAGATAAAGCTTCAGTCACTATCTCAGGGAGTGCTTGTGGCTTCATATGAGCCTTACTTTTTCTACTAAAAGTCAGGATTTGTTTGACTATATCTCTAGCCCGTTCTCCACCTTCGACCATGTGCTGCAGATGGGATTGCAGCAGGTCATTCTCTGGAAGTTCTTCCGCAATTAAACTGCCATAAAGAAAGATACTTTGGAGAACATTATTTAGTTCATGGGAGATCCCACCCACCATAGTACCAAGTGCCTCAAGCTTCTGTGACTGACGCAATTGTGCTTCGAGGGCAATCTGATTATCCAGGCTCTGTTTTAGTTGCCTGGCCTTTGCGATGTTTTGTGCTGATTCAGTCTCAGCTATTTCCAACAATTTTTTGCGCCGGGTGACTGTGCTGGTAATAAT
>CAZVSF010000136.1:0-7028 GCA_964630195.1 uncultured Lentisphaeria bacterium | reverse complement strand
GAGAACAGGCCAATAAAAGTATAGGAGATCACTGTAACAGTTGTCAGGTATCCATATCTCAGGCAAACAATAGAGCCAATGTTAAGGATAATAATTCCAGTTATCAAGCTTTTCGCCGTTGGGGTACTATACCCCAGGACAATCACAACCAGTAGCAAGCCTATCAAGATTAGGTGTGAGATCAATAAAACTCGCGCCTGAAAATAAGCTTCACTTAGATGATCTGGATAGAGCGAGAGAAAATATTTGTCTATGGATTCAATTATCAACCAAAACTCTCTATAAATTTTATTTAGCAAACAAGGTTGTTCTTATGAACCAGCTGATCATACCTACATGCTAAAATGTAGCAGAAATTTGTCGCATTTCAAAGCAAGCTGTTCGCGATAATCTGCTATATCTTGCGAGATGTCAGTTGATTCTGGATCAATTGCCAAATATTTCCTGAATGTGGTTACCAGGACATTTCAATTATTCGGATAAACTTAGTGCCCAAATGAATTTATTAAGAAGTACTATTCATTCATATCTTGAATTGACCAAGTTGTTTCTCCAGCGTTTGGACCTCAGAATGTAGATGTTCTGCAGAGGCAGCGAGTTGTTGTGCGGTGCTTGCTGATTGTTTTGAGACTGAACTGACTCCCTCAATATTCTTTGAGATTTCCTCAACACCCGCGCTCTGCTGGACTGCTGCGCTGGCGATCTGGGTGATGGATGAGTTAACTGATTCAATGGTTTCACTTATCTCTGAGAGAGCGCTACCAGATTCACCGGCAAGCTTTTGACCGTCATCTGATTGATCAGATATCTTTTGCATGGCGTCAACAGCGGCAGCGACATCATTTTGTATGGTCTTGATCTGATCTCCAATATCACCGGTGGCACTGACAGTCCGCTCAGCTAATTTGCGTACTTCATCAGCTACAACTGCAAACCCTCGACCTGCGTCTCCAGCCCGAGCGGCTTCAATATTGGCGTTAAGCGCGAGTAGATTTGTCTGATCAGCAATGTCGTCTATAACTTGAATGACTTCACCAATATCATTTGAGCGACTCTTCAAGGCGGCTATTTGAGTTGATGTGTTCTGTACGATTGCAGCGATGCCTTCTATACCGCTGATGGTATCGTCTACTTTCGTGCGTCCACGAACGGCTGCCTGATTGGCTTCACCCGCCCCGTCCTGAGTACTTTCAGCGTTTGAGCTCGTTTCAAGGATCATGGCACTCATCTCTTCAATAGACGTTGCAACTTCACTCAATTGAGCTTGTTGCTCTTCAGCTCCAGCAGCCATCTCTTCTGAGGATGCCGAGATTTCATTTGAGGCGGTAGCCACCTGCCGAGTGCTCTGGGCAATACTGGTCACCGTGGAGTGGAGTTTTTCAACAAAAGTGTTGAACCAGATCGATAAATCTCCAATCTCATCCTTTGAATTGACCTCCATCCGTGTGGTGAGATCTCCCTCACCCTGAGCGATATCCTCCAGTATCCTGCCAACCCTTGTTATCGAATTTGAAACATTACTCCCCAGGAAAAATGCTGCGAAGACTGAAAGAAGCAGTGTAAAGACAGCAATGAGCAGAGAGTAGATCATATTTCGACTGGCTTGCTTGGCAAGAAATGCTTTGGAAAAATGCATCTCCAGATATCCCAGGATATTCTTATTTGAATCTTTGAGTGGCGACCAAACCAGCAAATATTCATCCAGATCCTCAAAAGTCAACTGTGTTACCTTCTTTGCTGATTGATTCGGGCTATTTGACTCATGCAGGGCTTTGAAAAGCTTGCCCTGGTCATCATAAACACGGGTATTCAAAATGGCAGCATCCTGCTCTGCATCCTCCTTGAGCAATGCAATTGTATTTGCAACAGATTCACCATCATCAATGAAAGCCATTTGCATTCCAACGGCGAGGTTCTCGGCCAACAGATCAGCAATGAACTGAGCATCCTTTGTCAAGATTTCATTGCCAAGTTTTTTTGCCTGTGCCGGTGAGTAAAACGCCAGCATAAGGCTAAGTATGGTCCCCACGGCCATTGTGAGGACAATGATCTTTTGTTTGATATTCAGGGATCTCATGATTCCGATTTCCACCTTCCTATTTAATTGTCTGGGCTATTTTCATGATTGCAGGATTCCAATCACAATTCTCTTCAACAGAGGCTGACAGATTTAATAAGATTTTTGGTTTTCCATCACCGATTCCAACACCCAGTGTGATTCCCAGATTAACATCATCGATGGATCGTGTGATAGATAGTATGTTATTTTCACGGGCATAGGCTATGGCTGCCTCGGTTTCCGCACCTTTTCCAATAAATATTATTTGCGGTGTCGAATTCGGCAGTCCATCACCTTTCTCCACACTTTTAAGCGTGGCAGTTCCGATGTTTTTTCCGATACCCTTGGCCAGTTCAGCGGCCATTTCAACATCGCCCATTACATAAATGGTTATGTCCTGAGCCTGACCACCTATACGCTTTTCCAGACCTGCCAGCTTCATAGCGAGTGCAGCGGCCACGTTCGGTGGTGCATCACTGACTTGCGCAATGACAGTCTCAATAGATACCACGGATAACACGATGGTCAGAAATGTTGCTTTTAAATAATTTTTCATTTTTTATCTTTCAATCTCAATTTCATAAAAATCAATAATGTTCAATCGATTAAAAATTTACGGCTACACCAACACCGTACAAGGCACCAATCTGACTCAAAGTCGCGTTGTCTAACGCACTTGTGCTGGCAACCATGCCTTTATTCGTTATGTCATTCCCAAAGGCATAAACGGTAAGCATATCATCCATGAACATTTTTTCAGCTCTGAAATTGATGAATGTTCTATCCGAGTTAGATGCGACTTTCGTACCACCACCAGACAGAATGCTGGGATACCTCTGGTTTATGAAGTCATAATTGGCTTGACTTGAAAACTTGCTGGCGTATACCACACCAACACTCATCTTCAGGTCAGCGGGTAGCTGAAAATGTCCCTTCAGCTTGAACAGATGTTCGGGCATAACAGGGATTTCAGGGGTTCTATCGATTTCATCTGGATCAACCACCGTCTCATCATCGATGTCAAAATCAACATTATGTTGATACTCCCATTCAGATTTTGTAAAGGTGTGTGCAAATTCGAACTGAGTCTTTATGGATGGAATATATCTAATCAGTGTTTCGGTCCCATATGTGACACCTTTGATATAATTTCCATAAACATAGTAATCGGCGAACTCACCGGGATTTACTAATGATTCTTCATTAATCAGGACCGGAGTCGCAGATGCGGTTATACCATCCGAGATGCTTGAATAGTATACATTAGATTCAAGTGATAGGCCATCCATGATACTGGCTCTGAATCCGACTTCCATAGTTCTGTATTGGGTAGGAGCAGTCTCGGCACCGTTAATAACACCTACGTTATTGGGCAGGCCACCCCTGATGCCCTCTGCAGTTGCGGATATGGTTGCTTGTCCTGTTGGAGAACCAACAAAGGCAGCTGCAGCACCTGTAGCCTGTGCATCAGCCGTGGCAGCATCACCGCCGTTAGCAATGACTTGTGCATAGGTCTGTTGGTACACCCCTTCATAGACACCTTGAGTAGCCATTCCGGTAACGGTTTCATCAGACAGGGTTTGGAGAAGCAGTAAATCTATATTCGTGTTATTATAACCAGGCGTAGTATAAGATTGTGTATATCCACCCCAAATGGTTAGGTCTTCTGTTGGGATAAAGGATACTTTTGCCATTGGGGACAGGTAAAAGTTATCATCAATCAACGAGTAATTCTCAGCTTTGATGCCTAATAAGAGAGGTAACTTTCCGTCAAGAAGATTGACCTTATCCTGTACAAAAGCACCGGTTAGATTTTCGACCGCTTGAGGATCAACATATCTAACTGCATCTACGGCATTAATATCATATACATCGAACTTCACTGCCCGATAGTTTACACCCAGGCTAAGATCATTCGTGCTGTTGATTGAAAAATTATCCTGGGCTTCAATATCGAGTATTGAATTGTCCACTTTGTAACCACCCAGAAGATTTAGAAAATCATTTTCAATATTGGTGGAAGCTCTAACAAAGATGCTATGTTGATCACTAAAATTATGATCATATCTCATGTTCGCAACAAATCTGCTTCTATTTACATCATTTTCTACAAGTACATCAGGGGCTCCGATCAAGCTCAATTCTGTGTCATAGTTCGTATAGGTGGTCTGCTGAGCGGAATTATAATGTGAGGTGAAAGCGACTTTTGAATCATCGTTTATTTTGTACGTTGCCTTCAAACCACCACTTACCATGACAGATTTATCATAATTTGAGGTGAATCGATTGCTGATGATAGAATCTGTACCGGTCTCACCAACTGGAACGGTCACAATTTCACCATCGAATTCTGGTAAAAAACCAAACCCATTGAACATTCTCATTTTCCCGTACCCGGCAACAGACAAATTATCCCCAATTTGAGAGCCAGCACGGAGCGAAACACTATTAAGTCCAGCAGCTGCACCAGCCACATCAATTTCTACACCCTCAGATTGTTCTGGAGTTTTGGTGAATATATTTACAACACCTGTAGCGGAGTTTGCCCCATAAATTGTACCACCAGATCCTCTGATTACTTCAATCCTTTCAATCTCTTCCACTGGAATATCGAAATTTTTAAAAGAGAAAGACGAGGCCATAATGTCCTGAATCGGCGTGCCATCGAGCAAGTACAGTACGGTTCCACGAGAACCATTCGATGCCGGCGAGTTGCGTATTACAGGTGAGACTGAACTATATTCGTCCTGAATACCCCAATACCCAGGTACTCCCATTAATACTTCATGTAAGCTGGTGGCACCGGAACTCTTGATATTTTCACTGGTCAACACATACAGGGAAGAGGCAACATCCTGGAGGCGTTCCGCCTTCTTTGAAACCGATGTAACCTCCATATCTAATAGATCATCAAGCGACATCTCCATTAAATCCTGGGCCATCACCTGCATACCTCCACACAACAAAAACAGTGATGCCGTGAATACCAATACACTTTTTCTAATTCGTTCCATTGTCTTAGCTCCTTTGCCAGTTAGCATATTTTTTTCGACCATTTTGAATCCTGAGCACAAGAGAAACATTCATCTAATAAATTCGATTCGATGCATGTTTTAACTCCCAACTCCATGTCTCCATTCTCGTCTACTTCAGTTGAATCTTTAGTTCAAAAATCTCATTGTGTAAATCTTCATTCCTCTTTTCATGCTGATATATCATAATTGCATGCCAAAATTGTCATCGGTTGATTCTCTAAAAATTTATCTACAAGTAATGGTTGTGAAAATTGCCGGCTCTTACCGGCTCAAAAGTCGGAGTGTAGCCATTATTTGCTATCTGTCTCCCATAAGTTTTTGGGATCACAACACTGCATTTTTTTCTCCGCCATGGCCACTGTGAACTGAGGAAGGATATCACAGATCAGGAAAAAAGTGCCGATATACAGAAATAATTACTGCCAATAATTCCTTCCTGGTACCCTCAATTTGGAGCCTGCTTTTATTAAAACACTACAGGAGACACAAAGACGCAAAAACCGGATTGGGTGCGTTCTGGAATTGGAGATATCTCTTATTAGTATCTTCCCCAAAACGGCTTCACCGGTGATTCAACATTCATGTTTGGAGTGGAATTTGACAGGTCGGCTGGATATCAGAAATCACCTATTGCCCAGTCTCAACCTAATGAATTATCTGGTGTCAACCAGGTGGTTTTGGACCACTATTACGACCCCTTAGATTCTCAACTTCCCCAGCAGAATTGCCCTAGGTGAAAGGACCATTATTGTTAAAATGGTTTGCTTTTTTATTTGCATTGATACTATCTGAATAAGGAAATAAGGGTAATGGAATCAAATTATAAAAAACCAGCACTAAAAAATGTCTATTACGAGGATGTGGTCAAAGATCTGCCTTCCATGGCAGGTAAAACGGTGGCCATCACAGGGACGACCTCTGGAACCGGTAACGTTGCCGCCAGAACCATGGCTGAAAAAGGAGCGAGAGTCATTCTACTCAACCGGCTTTCCAGCAAGGCAGACAATGCCCTTGAAGAGCTACAATCAAAGCTGCCATCTGCGGAGCTTATCCCCGTAGAATGTGATCTGCAAAATTTTGCATCCGTGCGAACCGCCGCAGCGAAAGTAAGATCACTATGCCCGGAGGGTTTGGATGTCCTGTGCAATAATGCAGGTGTCATGGCATTGGAAGATGCTGCAACGCCTGATGGATACGATATTCAGATGCAAACCAACCACCTCTCCCATTTTTTGCTCACCAAGGAGCTTTTTTCAACCCTGGAAAAGGCTGCCAAACTTCGTGGTGAAGCCCGGATTGTCAATCACTCCAGTGCTGCCAGATTCGGTAAAAAATTAGAAGCCAAATATCTTGAGAAGAATGGGGGTAATCTGGGAGGCAATGGATCGAACATGCTCTTCGGTGGCGCGCGCTGGGTGAGATACCAGCAAACCAAATTAGCCAATGCAGCCTTTACCAGCTGTCTCCATGAAAAACTCCAGCAAACCAATCCTAAGATCAAAGCCATGGTGGCGCATCCCGGTCTGGCGACCACCTCACTCCAGGATACAACCGTTGGAGACGGCGGTATGGGACGCTGGTTCACTGGGCTGTTCATGCGAGCAGGCCAATCTAAGGAGGATGGTGCCATCGGTATTATCAAGGGGATGGCAGCTCCAGAATCAAAATCAGGAGATTTCATTGGACCTGGAAAAGGTAGAGTAGCCATGAAGGGGCCCGTCGTACATTTTTCATTAGAAGATACGTACAATAATCCCGAAACGAGAGAATTGCTCTGGTCAAAAAGTTGTGAGGCCATCGGAGAGTCCTTCGAGATCAAGTAAAAGCGGCATTTCAACGTTGCATCCATTCAAGGGGCTGTCCCAAAAGGGTGGTCTCTTTTTATGGATAATAGTAAGCTATCAATTACCCCATGCTTTCCTGGCGGGGCGAAG
>CAZVSF010000135.1:0-8621 GCA_964630195.1 uncultured Lentisphaeria bacterium | reverse complement strand
GGTAAAAGCACATTGGAAGCGACGAAGTCGACGACATCAAAGAAGGTCTTTCCCATTAAAGTGTAGTCCGATAAAAGGTTGAATGAAAGCGCGGAGGGTACACCCAGCAAATAAATACATCCACCAAATATTAGCGCGGCACGCTTACGACCCCAGCCCTTTTCATCGACAAAATAAGCAACCACCACCTCAAGGAGTGAGATGGCCGATGTGAGCGCTGCAATCGAAAGTAACAGGAAGAAGAGAAATGAGAAAAATGAACCGCCGGGCATGAATCCAAATACGGCTGGCAGGGTTTGAAAGATCAAACCAGGACCTGCTGCAGGATCGAGCCCTGAAGCGAAAACCGCTGTGAAGATAGCCACACCTGCCATAATGGCGATAAGTGTGTCCAAAAATACGATCTGGGCAGATGCTGATATGACGCTGTCCTTTTTGGACATATAGCTTCCATAGGTCAGCATGGCACCCATTCCAAGACTCAGTGTGAAAAATGCATGCCCCAGTGCAACCAGTATAGCATGACCATTTATTTTCGTCCAGTCAGGGACCAGCAGGAAGGATAAACCTTTGCCAGCACCTGGAAGCGTTATGCCGCGAATCATGAGAATAACAAGAATTGAGACCAGTACGGGCATCATAATTTTACTGGACTTCTCAATGCCACCTTGAACTCCCCTCATCACAATAAACATGGTCAGTGCGAAAAATAAGGTATGATAGCCAAGGGTCCATAAAGCACTACCGGATAAGGAGGAAAATAAAGCCCCTGCCTCTTCTGGTGTATGAAAATCAGACATGGATCCGCGCAAAGTTTCTACGACATAGCCAATGGTCCATCCCCCAATGACGCTATAAAAGGATAAGATCATGAATCCTGCAATAACCCCTAGAAATCCAACAGATAGCCACATTTTGGATGGTGTAAGCGCGGCAAATGCGCCTACAGGATTGCGCTGGGTTGTCCGACCGATCAGCACTTCTGCAATGAGCACAGGAAATCCAATGATGCCAATACAGATCAAGTAGACAAAGATGAAGGCCGCTCCTCCATTTTCTCCAGCGATATATGGAAATTTCCAAATATTACCCAATCCAACAGCGGAACCGGCTGCTGCCAGGATAAATCCAAACTTTGATCCCCACGTCTCTCTAATTGGTGTCATTTATCTTTCCTGTTCTTTTCTGTTTCGCCGGAACTTCATCTGAAGGTAGCTCATCTTCTATCTCATATTTGCCAAAATCCCAAAGCTGTGCATCAACATAAGCATCCAGGATATTGAGAGTCCACACCAGAGTCATCATCCATACTTTGTCATTTCTGGCCCTGTGCAATGATTCGCTTGAAATATTAGCCTGATAATCAGCCTGGGCAACACTATATCCATAGCCATAATAAGCGAATACTCCTGCGAACAACAACGCTTTTAAAGGGTGGTGATTATAAAGTTGACCGCCACCGGGGATGACCGAAAATAAAAGCGCTTTTCCCGGACTCTTAACCTCGGAAGAATCAACACTTCCCTCAATCTGCGCCTGGGCATGCAGTGCGCCAATAAATAGCAATATGAGCAGGAGTTTTTTCATGAGAACAGACAATTCTAACTACTTGTACGCGACCATTTCAATTTCGACATCCGTTCCCAGTGGTAACCCGGAGACTTGAACTGCAGCTCTGGCCGGTGCATCCTCTCCTGGAAAAAATTCACCATAGATCTTATTCAACTCAGCGTATTGGCCGAGATCCGTGACATAGATATTTGTTTTAACAACTTTAGAAAATTCACTTCCCGCTGCATCCAGTATGGCTTTTAAATTGTGCATTACTTGATATACCCTGTCTGCAAAAGAGCCCTCTACCAGCTTTCCTGTGGCAGGATCCAGTGGAATTTGACCTGCAGTGTATATCAGACCATTGATCTCAACTGCCTGATTGTATGGGCCAATTGCTGCCGGTGCGGCATCTGTTCGAATAATATTCTTCATGATACAATCCTGTTATTATGTTGTTAATCAGCGTGTTATAGGTTTTTTATCAAGCTAATAACGATTGGGTTTACTCAAATACCTAAGTAAGTATCTACCAGGCGGATTGTCAACTTCTCCATGACAATTTTTCAGAGGGAGCAGTCGGCTAATAAATATCCTCTGGATAGAGCGCTGTCATTTGATCAAAGCTCTGACGTTTCCTTACCAATTGTGACTTGCCCTCGGCACTGACCATGATTTCTGGAGACAATGGGCGCATATTATATGTCGAGCCCATGGAGCTGGCATATGCACCGGCTGATCCAATCACCATGAGGTCACCTTTGGCAAATTCCGGTATGCTTCTATTCCTTGCCAGTGCATCAGAACTTTCGCAAACTGGTCCCACCACGTCCCCCAACATTGTCGGGCGATCCCGGCGATACGAATAGATCGAATGGTAGGCATCGTAAAGGGCTGGGCGAATCAGGTCTGTGGTCGCGCCATCAATGACAACAAAATGGTGCCCGCCATTTTCCTTTTTTCCAATAACCCTGGCCAGTAAAACGCCAGAATTTGCGACCAGGACCCTGCCAGGTTGAATATGAAGCTGATATGCCCCTAATTTTTCAACGGCTAGTTCAGCAATAGACTCCAGAAAGGGTGTTGTGTCAAGGATATCCTCAAAGGGGTCCTCATAGTTCACGCCGAATCCGCCCCCCAGATCAATATGAGAAATAGTCACACCTTCAGCTTCCAGGGATTTTGCAAAGACGGCTAGATAATCAATAAGTTCGATGAAAGGTTGGGCTTGCGTAATCTGCGAGCCTATGTGGCAGTGAATGCCATCAAATTTGATGTTTGGAAATTGTTCCGCATGGGTCAGGAAATATTTTACTTTTTCGGGGCTCATTCCAAATTTATTGTGCTTCAAACCTGTTGATATGTGCGGGTGGGTTTTTGGGTCTATATCAGGGTTCAAGCGGAGCAGGACAGCCGCTTTTTTACCAGCCATTCTGGAACGGGTTTCCAACAACTCTAATTCAAAGCGACTTTCCACATTAAAATGGTCAATGTCGTATGCCAGTGCCGTGTCCACCTCTTCAACCGTCTTCCCCACACCGGCAAAATTGATATCAGATCCGCCAAAGTTACAGCGTTCTGCCAGATTGAATTCTCCTGAGGATACGATATCTACTCCAAATCCGTATGACTTAAAGAGCTTAAGGATGCTGGGGTTTGAATTGGCCTTCATGGCATAGGAGACATTGAAACCCCGCTTGATAAAGATTTTTTTCAATACTTCTGCGTTACGTCTGAGTATCTGTTCTGAATAAATGTATGCTGGGGTACCGAAATTTTCGGCAAGTTCCTGCAAATCGGTCCCATCGCAGTGGAGTCTATCTTCAGTATAGGTGAAGCCCATCCTACCAGTGAACATTCAAATTACGATTTGCAGCAGTTTCGTCCACTTTGCCCACCGGTGTTGAATGAGGTGCTGTCAGAACAAGGTCCGGATCTGTTTCTACTTCATCGGCAATTTGTTTTAAGACCGTTATAAAGCGATCCATGGTTTCCTTATTCTCGCTCTCAGTGGGCTCGATCATCAAAGCTTCCTTCACAATGAGCGGGAAATACATCGTGGGTGAATGAAATCCGTGATCGAGTAATCGTTTGGCAATATGGAGGGCATTGACTCCTTTTTCCTTCTGAGCCTGGGCAGAAAGCACAAACTCGTGCATACAGGTACGATCGTAGGCCAGCTTGAACACATCCTTCAGCTTGTGCATCATGTAATTCGCGTTTGAGATTGCAATTTCAGAAATATCACTTAATCCATCTGGACCGAGCATCCGGATATAAGTCCAGGCTCTGATCAAGATCCCAAAGTTGCCATAGAACCCGTGGACTCTCCCCACACTATGCTCGTGGTTGTATTCCAGATAGTATTTTCCATCCTTGAGTTCCACGCGCGGTCTGGGCAGGTAGCCAGCCAGCTTGGCATTGACGCCGATAGGCCCAGCTCCAGGTCCACCCCCACCATGGGGAGTAGAAAATGTTTTGTGCAAATTCAAATGGGTGATATCGAAACCAAGATCAGCGGGTCGTACAATGCCCAGCAGGGCATTCATATTGGCCCCATCCATGTACATGAGACCATCGACACCATGTATGAGTTCTGAGATCTTACTGATATTTTCTTCAAAAAGACCGAGTGTATTGGGATTCGTAAGCATGAATCCCGCGACACGATCATTAATTTTGGATTCAAAATCCTCTAGATCGACCAGACCCTTCGCATCACTTTTGACCTCGATTGCATTGTATCCAGCCATGGCCACAGAAGCAGGATTGGTTCCATGGGCCGCATCGGGTATGAGGATGACATTTTTATCATTTCCCCGTAGTTCATGATACTTGCGCATGAGCAGCACGCCAACCAACTCGCCTTGAGCTCCAGCCGCTGGCTGGAGAGTAAATGCATTCATGCCAGTAATTGCACAGAGTTGCTGCTCCAATTCATGATAAACACCCAACAAACCCTGGCTTAATTCCTCAGGCTGGTAGGGATGAACCTCAGCCAGTACACTTGCGGTCCAATCATTGATTTTGGGATTGTATTTCATGGTGCAGGAACCGAGGGGGTAAAAGTCCTTATCAACATGGTGATTCCTGGTGGAGATCCCTATATAATGACGCACGAGTTCCGGTTCCGAAACTTCAGGAAGTCGTGGTGACTCCTTCCGAAGAAATTTTTCAGGAATGAGATCAGACAATTTTCGTTCTGGAACGTCCAGGGCCGGTAAAGATGTCGCGAGGTGCCCAGGTGTTGATTTTTCAATAATTAATTGAGTCTTATTCATCCCAATCGTTCTCCTATTAGATCAAAAACACCAGCAATCACGTTAGAAAGGCCTGTGGCGTCTTTGCCACCTGCAGTCGCCATTTGAGGCTTGCCGCCACCGCCGCCCCCCAATTTTTGTCCAAGCTCACGTACAATATCTCCAGCTTTTAACTTGTGCTGGGCGATCACATCATCAGAAACCACACAGACCACATAAGGCGCTTCATCAATGATGGTCCCCAGGACGCCCACCCCACTTTTGATCTGCTTGAGCAGTTCTGAACCAAGATCTTTAAGTGCCTCAGTATCAGCGACTTCAACCAATTCACTTAATACATTGACCCCGCCTACGTCACGGGCATTTCCAATGATATCTGTCAACAAGGAAGCGGCTTGATCAAAGGATAATTCTTTCACCTGTTTTTCAAGAGACTTTTTCTCATCCAGAAGATGCTGGGCTTTGGCCTCCAGATCTTCAATATCTGAGTTGAGCAGATGACGCAAGTGATTAATGGCAGCACGTTCAACCCGGGTGTTTTCCTCAGCAACCACACCGGTCACGGCCTCAATACGCCGTACGCCTGCAGCAATGGCAGCTTCTGATTCAATGCGGAAGAATCCAATATCGCCCGTCGCCTTCACATGCACACCACCGCATAATTCATGGCTGTATTCGCCAAATTTGACCGTGCGAACTTCATCACCATACTTTTCCCCAAAAAAGGCCAAAGCCCCCTCTGATCGGGCATCATCAAAGCTCATCTCACGGATATTGGATGAAATATTTTTTCTGATCTCGGTATTCACTATTCTTTCCGTTTTATTCAATTCGTCAGATGTCATTTTCTCAAAATGATTAAAATCAAATCTTAAATGGTTTTCATCGACAAGTGAACCGGCCTGCTTGACATGATTCCCGAGGATCTTTCTGAGCGCAGCATTTAACAAGTGAGTTGCGGAGTGATTGCGAATAATGTTCGCGCGTCTCT
The DNA here is from genome assembly GCA_964630195.1 of uncultured Lentisphaeria bacterium. Taxonomy (GTDB): domain Bacteria; phylum Fidelibacterota; class UBA8477; order UBA8477; family JABMPR01; genus JABMPR01. Next base: position 2,819 of record CAZVSF010000135.1, on the reverse strand, counting down.
GTGCATCTATCACAGCGATGACTGGCTCCGTGTTAAAGGTTCCTGAGATCAATTCAGTCTCATGAATGATCGAGTCTCCCTCGCGTTGGGTATCAAGCACCTTGAGTTCCATGCTTGAATTGTAGATACGCCCAGTATCACCAACCTGCCCGCCGCTTTCTGCATAAAAGGGAGTTTGAGTCAATATGATCGACAACGATTTTTCCAATTTCAGGACCTGAGCAATACTGGTATCCAATTGTTGGTGGGTATACCCCAGAAATTCAGAGTGATCTCCAGGCTGGATTATCTCCCAATCGCTCCCCTGACTATGCTTTTGCTTCAGTTGACTGGCACTCCGGGCTTTTTCCCGTTGGGCATTCATTAACGCTTCGAAGGAATCCAGATCGACCTCAAAACCCTCTTCTTCAGCCATCAGGCTGGTCAAATCCACAGGAAATCCATAGGTATCATACAGTTTGAAGACACTTTCGCCGGAGAGCGTGTTGCTCCCGCCTGATTTTAGTTCCTGTACCAGACCCGAAAAAATCTGCAATCCTCTATCCAGTGTTTGTCCAAATGAGTCTTCCTCTGATTTGATTACTTTTTGGATATAGGCGACCCGTTCATTTAGTTCCGGGTAGGCTGCTCCCATGACAGCCACGACAGTGGGTACCAGTTTATAGATAAAGGCATCATGCATGCCCAAATTACGTCCATAACGGGCCGCTCTCCGCAATATTCGTCTGAGAACATAGCCACGACCATCATTGGAGGGCAAAGCGCCGTCAGAGATGGAGAATGTCAGCATACGCACATGATCGGCGATAACACGATGGGCCATACCCTGCTCATCCTTCTTGTACCTGATCCCCGATAGATTGGATATCTCATTAATAATGGGTGTGAACAGATCTGTGTCGTAATTGCTATCCTTACCCTGCAAATAGGCCACAACGCGATCAAGACCCGCCCCGGTATCCACATGTTTGTTGGGCAATTCTGTTAATTTCCCATCCTGATCACGAAAGTACTGAATAAAAACAAGATTCCACAACTCGATAAATCTGGGGCTATCCGTATTCACTCCGAGTTCAGGGTGAGTACCATCTATGGCAGGATCCCCGCCAATATCCACGTGAATTTCTGAACAGGGTCCACAGGGACCGGTTTCACCCATTTCCCAAAAATTATCCTTATCTCCGAATCTTAAGATATGATTTGGGGGTATGTCGGTCAGATCCTTCCACAACTCAAAGGCCTCGTCGTCATCCTTGTAAACCGTGGCGTAGAGCTTGTCTTTGGGGATTTTCCAGACCTCTGTAAATAATTCCCAGGCCCATTGGATGGCTTCAGCCTTGTAATAATCGCCAAAGCTCCAGTTGCCCAACATTTCAAAAAATGTGTGGTGATAGGTATCACGACCCACTTCTTCCAGATCGTTGTGCTTGCCGCTGACGCGGATACATTTTTGATAATTGACTGCCCGGGGGTAATCAGCACTTTCGGTTTCCAGAAATATACCTTTGAATTGATTCATTCCCGCATTGGTGAACAACAAGCTGGGATCATCAAAAGGGACTACTCCTGCACTACGCACAAATTTGTGGTTTTTATCCTGGAAGAATTGTACAAACTGATTACGAATTTCTTGTGATGTCATTGTGCCTCAATGAGTTAGCAATATTACTTAAATAATGAATAAATACTTAGCAAAGAACGGGCTATTATAGTTATCAACATCCCAATATGAAAATTGAAATGATCTAAAAGAATAAAAAATATCTATACTCAACAATTCACGGCACATACAGGCAAAAAATGGAGTAAAATTAAAAAAAGCACCACCGAGGCAGTGCTTTAATATTCGTTTCTATTTGAGATCAATTGATGAGTCGAAACATCCTGCTGGGTCGAATTTTGAAAATTCTTTTGAGAAGATTTGGTTCGGTTTGCTCCCAGCTTAGATAGGTGATAATTGCCTCCCCAATAATGTTGGATTCAGGAACCAGACCCCAATAGCGGCTATCATGCGAATTATCCCGATTGTCACCCATCATGAAATAGTGATTTTGTTCGCATACATACTGGTCCAGTAATTCTCCATCGACCTTCAGCTTTCCCGCGACACCTGGACGAACCTCGTGTCCCTCCAGCGATATCACGTTCACCGCGAGATCTAAGTTCATATCGCTGAATATGAGTGTATCGCCCATGGCGGGTATATGCAGGGGGCCGAAATAATCCCTGTTCCCCATGCCTCGAGGAAATATCATGCGTTCTTCGTATTCATCATCATACATATTCAGTTTTGAAGCACGACCATGCTCTGGAAGGTCAAATTGCTTGCCATCCACATAGACGTCCTTACCGATGATCTCCATGGTTTGACCGGGTCCGGCAATACATCGCTTGATATAATTCAAACTGGGATCGTTGGGGCCGATCTGTATGGCAGGCCATTTGTCATTGGGATATCGAAAGATGACCACATCACCTGTTTTGGGTTCTTCAAACCCGGGGAGACGGAAATATGGTACAGAAAAACCTATGTTGGTCCAGGGAATTCCAATCCAATCAGGACTTCTGATTCCGTATATGAATTTATTCCCCAAAATAAAGTCACCAATTTTGATGGTCGTTTCCATTGAGCCAGTGGGCACGTTATAGGCTTCGATTACAGTTGCCCTGAGTATCAACACAGAAACGATGATATGAAGCAGGCCGCGAAAAGCGCTGCTGTTCCTGGATCGTTTTGCTTTTTTTTCTTTTTCACTCAACATTGGATCTCCTGATATTCGCTTCACGCCATTTTAATGCAGCGATGTACACTTTTAATT
>CAZVSF010000134.1:0-8747 GCA_964630195.1 uncultured Lentisphaeria bacterium | reverse complement strand
TGCAGCCCTTATTCTCAATCAGATCTCCTACCTGAGACTTATCTGGGATTGGTTTGGTTATCTCATATTTGCGGCCATTCACATGGCTCCCCTGGCTCTGTTTCTCATGCTCGTGGGTAGCTATGTTAAGGGTCGCCCCCTACTCATTGGGATTGGAGCCCCGATCCTGGTATCCATTAGCTGGGCCATCATTTTCCAGAGCGTAGCCTTGATCAAATCTATCGGGAGATTCTTCTGGGGTTTTAATCAGGTCATCATTGATCAGTGGAATATTATGGAGAAGGGTCTCGATTCAGAGATGACAATTTACGGAGATTTTTGGGCATATATCTTCAATTCGGATACAGCCATTTCGATTTTGGTATCCGGCTTGCTTTACTATGGCATATGGTATGTATATCGCAAAAACATTCCCACATCTTAAGAACCAGATATTTTTTTGAAGGAGACATAAAAATGAGAACAAAAACAGCTTTGATCCTCGTCATATTCCTTGGTTTGTTTACTTACACCCTGCCTCTTTATGCAGGGAATAAAGAATATCATATGGAAGAAAAGACCGTCATTGAGATTCCTATTGTAGGCAAGATATCCACACTGACTTCGAGTTATCTCTCGGGTTGTCAGCTAAAAGAGAGCTCAACGATCAAGATGCACAATGCACTTATAAAAATGGTAAGCGAGTCCGATGGCAAAAGCACTGATGTGACACTCTCCAATTTATGTGATGAAATTCAGTGGCAGTTAGATCAGGAATCAGCCTCTTATACCTCTCGATCATTTGATGATGTGAAGGCTGCTAGACACGCTGAAAATGACGAAGATAAAACTCATATTGATATAGGGTCAGATCATAATGATATAGATGATCTGCCAAAAATGACTCGGGAGATCCTGGGTTATGAAAAAAATATTAATGGCCAGAAAGCCCGTAAAGTGGTTACAACTGCTTATCCTGAAGATTCCGATAGCCGCATTGTGGTGGAGGAATTTTATACAAGCAATTCGGCTGCACTGACGAAGATATCCAGAGCACGAGAAGATCTCAGTGATAAACTTGGTTACGATGACTCACATGTAGAGGGCGTTCCCTCACTGATAAACGTCATTTATGACTCGATCAGAAGGGATAAGGGCTGGGCTCGACCGGATGGAGAGATCGTCAGGTTCGTCATCAGACTCATTGATGAAGACGATGATGAATTATTCAGAATGCAGTATGATGTTCTGGAAGCTGAAGTGATCCCATTTCAAGAGGATCATTTCGTCTTGAAATAAGTAAGTGGTTCAGCTTAAACACACTATTTGAAAGTTTAACCCTTGACTTGGACAAATGGCATATAGATTGCCGGATAACAGAAAGAGAGAGGCGAAATGGATCGGTTCGCATCCCTTGAAAATAATGACACCTATTCCGATCCAACATGGCAAGAGGGTTCCATCTCATGGAAAACATATCATTTATTCAGCGGATTGTAAATTTAATTTTTACACCAAGCAAAGCCTTTGAAGGATTTACCGAAGGGGTATCCTATAAGGATTGGCTTTATCCTCTAATCATAGTCTCCATTGCTGCAATTGTATTGCCGTATTCATATCTGGATATAAGTCTGGATGAAGGTGAATACCAGCTAAAGAAAGGTATTCAATCCGTTGAAAATAACCCGGATATTCCTGAAGAGAGAGCCACGGCAATCATTGAGGGAATGATGAAAATGCAGGATAATATTGATGATGTCCGGGAGAATCCATTCGCTTTTAAATTTCTCTGGCCAAAAATATTTATTCCCATTGCTCTGATGGTCATGTCCGCCTTTTTTGCTCTGGTCCTCATGCTTGTAGGCAATTTTGGTATGGGGGGAAAGGTGAAGTTTTTTCAACTTTTTACAGTGGTGATGTTATCATACCTCATCGGAGGCAATGGCATGCTGGCCAACTCCCTCCCCGGTATCGGAACCCTGGAACTCCTGGTCAAGACACCTTTGATTCTGTTAAAGGAATCCACTGCCATGATGCTTAGCCCCGGTGTCCTCTTTGACAGTATTGACAGCTTCCTCAAGCAATTTGTAAATCAGCTTGATATTTTTCGTATCTGGGGGATGATCATCATGGGGTTTGGATTTGCCAAACTCTATAACAAATCAACTGCAACGGGCATCATGGCTGTGACCTTCCCATGGCTGATACTGGTGTCACTTGGAGCTGCATTACTCCGTGCAAATCCCGCGACCGCAGGCTAACCAAAACAGTTCGAGTACAACTTAAATAATAATGTTAGGAAAATTCATGCGCTTAAAACGAATAGAGTATCTACTCATTTTAATATTCTGTCTGCCAGTATTTGGCCAGTCAACCACTCCCCTGAACCTTGATGACTGCATCCGCCTCGGGCTTGAGAACAATCAATCTCTAAAGATCAATCGATTTGAAACAGACCGGAGTGTCTCCCAGGCAAAAAGCAACATAGGCATGGTTCTGCCAGTGGTTAATTTTTCACTTTCAGGCGGAAGTAGTGAAGTTGCAGGACTGGGATGGAATGATAGTTATTCAAGTGGTTTAACCCTATCTCAAAACATTTGGGATGGAGGTGCCTGGTGGAATACCCTCAAATCGGCAAAGGTAGCACAGGATGCAGCGGCTATTCAATATGACAGTTATGAGATCAATACGGTTTACCAGATCAAGGCTGCCTATTATAATTACCTATCAACACAACAGCTACTTGATGTCTATCGTGAAAATCTGACGACCAGCGAATACCAACATCAGCTCACGCTGGAAAGATTTAAGCTGGGAGCAGCCTCACAGAATGATACGCTGAGAACCCGTGTAAATATTGAGCGGGCACGCCTCCAGATCGTAAATGGTGAAGTGGATCTGCAATCGAGAGCTCGTAGTCTCAATATCATTCTGGGACGTGAAGCAGATGAAGCACTTACGCTGGCTGAACCCGTCTGGGAGGCAGTAGAGGTTCCAGCCGCTGATGAAGTGTTGGAAGAAGTCCTGGGCTCAAACCCCTCCCTTCAATTACTGGAGCAGAACAAAGAGATTGCAGCCTATAACACTAAAATTGCCAAATCAGGCTATATGCCCTCCCTGGGGCTTTCCGCTTCCTATTCGAATTCAGGGGCAACTGCAATTGGTGATGTTTTTGGAAGCAGTACCGCTTATAAGTCGGCAGGACTGTCCCTCTCCTGGAATCTTTTTAATGGAACGCGCACAAGCCGTGGTGTTGAGCAGGGAAAAATTAATGCCAAGTTAGCGGATGAGAATTATGACCTTTCCAAGCGTAACCTCCGCAAAGAGTTGTCTCAGACGCTAGAGCAGATGAATGCATTAAATGAATCTGTAACCATCTCCCAGCTTATCCTGACAGCCTCTGAGCAAGATCTTCTTCTGGCTCAGGAGCAATACAAGATCGGTTCGCTCTCAATTCTTGATGTATTAAGAATCACTGCAAGTTACGAAGACGCAAAATCAAATTTAATTCGAACTCAACACAATCTGAAAGTCGCAGAAGCCGGGCTATTACAGTTAATGGGAAAGCGTTAGGGGATTGAAATGTCCAAAAAGAAAATAATTATCATTGTTCTTGTCGTCGTCGTTGTGGGTGTGATAGGATTTGTTGCTGTAAAAAAGGACCAGGGTAACGAAAAAGAGGTTCAATCTGCCAAGGTTGAACGTGGCCAGGTCGTCCACAAAGTCGCCGCCTCGGGACGAATTCAACCCGTTGTAGAAGTTGACGTGAGCGCCGATGTGGCAGGACGTGTGATTCAAATGGCTGTCAAAGAAGGCGATTGGGTAAAGCGGGGTGATTTTCTGGCCCAGCTGGACGCGACGCGGTATAGTGCAGATGTTGATCGTGCCCAACAAGTCCTGGAATCTGCTGAAGCCTCACTCTCTCTGGCGGAACTTGAGAAGAATCAACAGTTCGAACTTTTTCAGAAAAAGTTAGTCAGCGAGCTCATTTACCAGGGTGCTCTGGTGAATTATCAACGAAGTTTGTCTGCCAAAAAGCAGGCGGAAGCAGCGCTGGCACAATCTCAGGACAATTACAAAAAGACCATGATGTTTGCACCCATGTCCGGGACGGTTACACTGGTCAACAAAGAAGTCGGTGAGATGGCTCTGGGTTCTGCATTTAGCAGGGATATTATCATGACCATCGCCGATCTGAATGCCATGGAAGTACTGGTAGATGTCAACGAGAATGATGTGGTAGATGTTGCCTTGGGCGATACATCAGAAATTGAAATTGATGCTCTCCAGGATACAGTTTTTCAAGGTATCGTAACAGAGATCGCCCACAGTGCCCAGAATACGGGTCAGGGAAGTCTTGATCAGGTTACCAATTTTAAGGTGAAGATTCGCCTCCTGGACCCACCCCCTGAAATTCGTCCCGGAATGTCTGCTGCGGTGGATATCCGCTCTGATGTGCGCAATGAGGTTCTCTTTGTTCCTATTCAAAGCATCACCATGAGAAAACCCAGGCAACTCTCAGAGAAGCAGGACAAGGAGCTATCGAGAGCTGATAGCGTCATGAACGAGGAAGAAGAAGATCTGGATCCAATCGAAGTTGTCTTTGTGCTAAAGGATAGCGAAAACGGCAAAGGTAAAGAGGTCGTTCAGCGCGAGGTTGTCACTGGTATTATTGGTGAACGTGATTTTGAGATCATCTCAGGTCTGGAGTTAGATGAGGAAATTGTCACAGGTCCCTACAAAGAGATCAGTCGAGGTTTGAATGATGGTGATAAAGTGAAAATCACCAAGCGCAAAAAGTTCAATGCGCAGGAACAGGATTAGCGACTGATTTCTGAAGAATCCAAACACGGCAACTGAACCTATGAACTATACACACGAACATGGATACCCCTATGGCACTAATCCAGGTTAAAGATCTCTACAAAATCTATCAGATGGGAACTACTGAAGTCCGAGCGTTGGATGGCGTATCAGTTTCCATTGAACAAAATGAGTACGTCTCCATCATGGGTCCTTCTGGTTCAGGTAAATCCACACTTATGAATTTGATAGGATGTCTAGACACACCAACATCTGGTGAATTCTATATGGATGGCATTGATGTGGCCACTATGGATGATGATGAATTGGCGCATATCAGAAACAAGAAAATTGGATTTGTTTTTCAAACATTCAATCTTCTCCCAAAATCCACCAGCCTTCGCAATGTCGAATTACCCCTGATCTACAACGGCGAAATTAAAGCTTCAGAGCGCAAAAGCATGGCTATCAAGGCGCTGGAGAAAGTGAATCTAGGTGATCGGGTAAACCACAAACCAAATGAACTTTCAGGAGGGCAACGACAGCGAGTTGCTGTGGCCAGAGCGCTGGTGAATAGTCCGGCAATCATCCTGGCAGATGAACCAACTGGAAATCTGGATTCAAAAACAGGCCAGGAAATCATGGCCCTATTTGAAGAGCTCCATAGACAGGGTAATACGATTATCCTGGTAACGCATGAGGAGGAAATTGCGGTTCATGCGCATCGGGTCGTACGACTCCTGGATGGGAAGATCGCTGTTGATGAAATGACTGAGCGAGGGAAAAAGCAAACCAACAGCTCCAGGAAGTCGAAAAGTTAGTATGAAAAGTTTCTTCTGGGAAAACCTGCGTATTGCTCTGGCTGAATTGTGGGGGCACAAAACAAGATCGATCCTCACAGGCACGGGTATTGTGATCGGGATCATCGCAGTCTCCCTGATGTCCACGCTCATTAATGGTGTTGATGGATTGTTCGAGGACAGCATGAAATTTTTAGGTCGTGGCAACCTCTATATTGAAAAGTGGCCCTGGATGGGGGGCGGTGATGATTGGTGGACCTTAAGGAACCGGCCTCGTATTGAGCTTGATATGGCAGATAAAATCAAGGAGCGTTCCCAGTATGCTCTGGTGGTTGCAGCAGAGCGAGGTCGCTCCGCAAATCTGAGCTTCAAGGATCTTTCTGCTGAAAATATATATATCCATGGTGTCACTGCAAATTATCCCGACGTATCAACAGTTGATGTGGAATTCGGTCGATTTTTTACAGAATCTGAAGATCGAACAGGGACCCCGGTTGTACTGTTAGGCTCCGAAGTTGCAAAAACTTTATTTCCCCATGAAAACCCCATTGATAAAATGATATTTGCAGGATCAAAGCGTTTCAGGGTAATCGGCGTGCTTGCCGAGATGGGAAAATTTATGGGTACATTTTCTAACGACACCCAGGTACTGATCCCCCTGGCTACTTTTAATAAAATTTTCCATGGTCCCTGGGGACGCAGGAGTATCACCGTGAAGGTACCAGAGCACCTCGTTGAAGACGCCAAGGAAGAACTGCGTGGTGTGGTAAGAGTGTTACGGGGCTTGAAGCCTGGGGAAAAAGATAACTTCGCCATCAATCAGCAAAATGCATTCAGAGAATCCTATCAGGGAATCAAACTTGCCATTGGCGGTACGGGGATGATCATCACAGCCCTCTCCCTGCTTGTTGGGGGTATTGGCATTGCCAATATCATGTTTGTATCAGTCAAGGAGAGAACCCGTGAGATCGGGGTTCGTAAGGCACTGGGGGCAACCCGGAAACAGATACAGGGACAGTTTCTCATTGAGGCTATGGTCATCACAGCATCAGGCGGGTTGGTGGGCTTGATTATCTCCACTCTGATCAGTATGGGCATCAGTAAATTTTTATTCCCGGCCACCATGTCATTTGGCGTGGCATTCATGGCCATCGCATTGAGCGCAGGGGTCGGACTCTTTGCCGGTCTGGCACCAGCTCGCAAAGGTGCCAAGCTGGATCCCATTGATGCCTTGAGATACGAGTAGATCCATGTACATAGCTACCACCCTGAAAACCCTGAATGATGCCTTCTTTATGGCTCTGGAAGCAATTCGAGATAATCTACTGCGTTCTATTCTAACCCTGCTGGGTATTGTCATTGGCGTTTTTGCCATTATCGCTGTAATGACTGCAATCCGAACCCTTGAATCATCCATTAATACGGGTTTAAATGTGTTTGGATCCGATGTCATTTTTGTTCAAAAATCTCCGGTACTACAGATGGGGGATCGCGCCAGCCGCCGTAAATACTGGCGACGACCAAACATCACCTATGATATGGCACTTGAGCTGAGAGATCGTATGGCCGGGGCTGAATTTGTCAGCGCTCAAGACGGAACCGGTGGAAAAACCATTCGGTTCAAAAAGGAATCAACTAATCCCAATGTTGGGGTACAGGGCGTTGATGAATTCGGGCTCGAAGCTTTGAATCACAAGCTTGATTATGGTCGCAACATCATCCGAGAAGATGTAGAGTATAATCGACGTGTCGTGATCCTTGGCACAGATGTCATCCAGAAACTTTTTCCTTTTCAAGATCCCATTGATCAAACCATCAGCATAAACGGAATCGGTTTTGATGTCATTGGTGTCTTGCAACGGAAGGGGGAAATGTTCGGTCAAAGTCAGGACAATTTTGTTATTGTCCCCATGACATCCTTTCTACAGTATTTTGGAAATCGTTGGACCTCCCTTGGCATATCCATCAAAGCCCCTGATAGCGAGAGTTTTAATGTCGTCAAGGAGGAAGTCATCGATCAAATGCGTATTGTAAGGGGTCTCGGTCCTCTGGATGAAAACGATTTTGAAGTAACCTCCAATGATGCCCTCATTGATACTTTTGGAACTTTCACCGCCGGCATAAAGATGTTTGCCGGAGCCGTAAGTATCATTGCCCTGGTTGTTGCGGGTATCGGCATCATGAATATTATGCTGGTCTCAGTCAGCGAACGAATAAAGGAAATTGGTGTGCGTAAGGCCATTGGCGCGACACGCAATAACATCCTGTTTCAGTTTTTACTTGAAGCGGTTTTTCTTTCACTTATCGGAGGTGTGATCGGAGTCCTGCTTGGGGTGGGAGTTGGCAATATGGTGACTTTTGTGTTTAAGGATGTCGCTGCAGTTGTTCCCATCGACTGGGTGTTTATTGGTCTGGGTGTTTGTTCATTTATTGGGATTGTCTTTGGAATATATCCTGCCTACAAAGCCGCAGGTTTGGATCCCATCGAGTCGCTCCGCCACGAATAACCTTAAAACCATTGGGTCAACAGGGGGAAAAATGAGTAAGATTGTAAAATTCGGTGAAGATGTCACCGGTTATCATATTCCAGTTTTAAACGAGCGTGAAATCAGGGCAACAGCAGGGATACTCTTTCTGGTCATGCTATTTTCAATCCAGGCTGCTGCAGGATCTGGAAATTTTACTCCCCTGAAATATACCGTGACTTTTTTCCTGACTGATATGTTAATTCGTGTATTTATCAACCCTAAATACGCCCCTACCCTCATTTTGGGTCGATGGATCGTAAGAAATCAGACCCCTGAATATGTCGGTGCTCAACAAAAGAAATTTGCCTGGTATATCGGGATCGCCATGGCAATGACAATGTTTGTATTGATTGTCCTGGTCAACTCATACAGCCCGATAACAGGCCTCATTTGTTTTATCTGTCTCATCTTCCTATTCTTTGAATCAGCCTTTGGTATTTGTCTGGGGTGCAAGGTTTATCCCTGGATATATAAAGAAAAAGCCCAATACTGTCCCGGGGAAGTGTGTGAACTGAAAGACAGGCACGACATTCAAAAGATTACCCCGAACCAATGGGTGATTCTATTTGGATTCATTGCATTTATCATTTTAACAATTGTGTTATTCAATGATTTTTACAGTAGGCAACCTTTTGAT
>CAZVSF010000133.1:0-8761 GCA_964630195.1 uncultured Lentisphaeria bacterium | reverse complement strand
CCCCATCTGTCACAATAACAACATGTACGGGGTCACCGGCAGCCACGTGCCGGATGATGGCTCCACCGCAGCCAAAGACCTCATCACCCGGGGAAACGGCAAACGCAATTGCGACGCCCTTTCCAGTAACTAATTCAGATTTTTGAGGGATAAGCTCACTTTTCACTGAGTCCATATTCGCTCAATCTATCCGCTACGGGGAATGTTTGCTAGCTTGCCTGCAAGAGAGGATTACACTTATGGCCCATGAAGAAAACAGCACTTCCCACCCGATTTATCTGGATTATCCGGTTCGCTCCGAGCCCAGATACGGCTGGGGGAAACCACCTCACCCTGAAATCTGGAAAATACTAAATCGGAGAAGAAAAACCTACTCGGGGTTATTACGATCTTTTCTCAAATATGAAAATAATTATATTAAAATACCCAAGCTTGCTAATCATCAGGACGTTAACTCTCCTTACTGGGTGAACAACACGCTTCCGGGCCTGGATGCCGTTTCTCTCTATAGCTTTATCAGATCAATAAAGCCAAAGAATTATTTTGAGATTGGTAATGGGAACTCAACGAAGTTTGCCAGGCAAGCAATTTCTGATTCCGGGCTGAACACTACGATCACAGCGATAGATCCTTACCCTCCAGCCGGCATAGAAACCATTTGCGATCAAATCATCCAAGAGCCTCTGGAGCATGTGGATTTAACGCTTTTTGATAGCCTTGGATCTGGAGATATTTTATTTGTAGATAACTCACACAGAATTTTCATGAACTCAGACGCCACTGTAGTTTTCATGGATATTTTGCCAAGGCTGAAGCCCGGCATCCTGGTTGAATTTCATGATATTGCGCTCCCCTTTGACTATCCGCCTTACTGGGCAAAGAGATATTATTCCGAGCAATACGTATTGGCCGCCTACCTGCTGGCCGAGGGCACCAAATTTGAAGTTGTTTTACCCAATGCATTTATCAGTATGGCGTCTGAACTAAGGGATATCCTCAACCCTCTATGGCGATCACCAGAAATGAATGGAGACAAACAGATCGATTTGGAGTCAAGGATTGCGCAATCTCAAAAAAAAGATGGGGGAGATGACCTTATCGAGGTTCATGGCTCATCGTTCTGGATAAGGACAAAGTAGAAGGCTTAACCTTCCCCCAGCATTCTATCCTGATGCTCTCTTAACGAGAAAAGGTGGTTCACAACAGACTCCCAAGTGTCGGCTTCAAGTTCCATAAAAGCCTCGGCATGCCCGTTTTTCTTTGACAGATATGAACCTCTGTAACTGGATAGCCCTGCGCTCAAACCATGATAATCAAAGTATTGCAAAGGCAGTTTAAAGCAATTCAATGCCCTTTTCTTCTCTTTGAAAACATCCGAGATATCAACCAGGCACGTTGCGGGTACAGGCTGCCATACTTCGTACAGAAAGAAACGCTCCTTACACCCCTGCTGCTGCCAACAATCCAGCAGTGAAAGACCTGTGCCTATATGGTCACGGTGATAATCCAGAATAGACGGTACAAACAACCAATCCGGTTGATAATCATCCAACAGTTTTAAAATGGCTGCCCGCATGCCGTCAGTGTGAACATATTCACCATCCGGTTCAGACATGAACTCAATATCATCGATGCCAAGGACTTTCATCGCTGCTTTCAGTTCGCTTCTTCGCTCTTTAACCACATCTTCCTGACTGTGTCCGAGCGGGTCCCCTTTCGCACCATCAGTTATGATTACTAGTTTTATTACATTTTCCTTCCGCTTCAGCAAACGCAATGTCCCACCACAGCCCAATGTTTCATCATCCGCATGTGGAGCAAAAACCATAACTTTGCCCTTGTCTGGCAAGGGCAAAGATCCAGGAAGCGGGCACGCATCAAAATCCCTGACCCGTTGATGGAACGAAGCCATGCAATCCCATTCTTTGTCCAATGATAGCTCTACCCTGCCTTGGTAGGAGGATTTATTACCTTGATAGATGTTCAAATATGCCTTCGCTATTTCAGCAGAGTCAGGCCAGCCCTTTGTCCAGTCCAAAGCCCTGTGAGACCACTTTTCCCGCGCACTCTCACTGTCAAGCAATGTCCGAAGCGCCTTGGTCAAAGCCAAATCATTACTTGACGGTATCAGCCACGCACCGGTACCAACCACCTCAGGAACACCCCCCACCGCCGTACAGATTGATGGTAACCCGAAGCTAATCGCTTCAAGGTTTGCAAGCCCGAAAGATTCAGAGAGTGAAGTACTACAATAAATGTCCGCTGCGGAATAATATGGTCCCATGTCATCAGCAGAAACAAACTGAAGGCGATCATCCACCTTTAGATCTTTGGCCAGACTAAGGATACTTGATCGATCCCCACTCCCTATCAGAACAATCCTGAAATTGTAGCTAGTTAACCTGGCACAGGCCCTGATCAGGACTCCAAACTGTTTCAGGGGGATGAACTGGCCCACTGCAACAATATAGAGACAATTATGATCCCAGCCCAGTAAACGGCGAGCCTTTTCCCTGGACAGTTTCTTTATCCCGGGACGAGAGTGATAAACAACATGCCATGAATCCGGGATCGAACCAATGGATAGATCTCTGGAAAGTTGGGCCCTTGAACTCCATGTTGGTGCAATAACCCAGTCGGCAGATAATAAAACTCTGGATTCCCAACGTTTCAACCATCGCATGATCTTTGTGCCTGTATTGATTCCATAGTCATGAAAGCTTTGTGAATAAGAGCCAAAACCGTGCTCTGTGAGTCCCCAAATGGCTTTGCGCCCAAAAGACAAGCTGGAAAATACCCGATAACCGGCAGCAATGAATGGATCATGACAATGGACGTGAGTATATCCCTCTCTTGCCGCCACCTTGGCCGCCAAACGCCCCATATTCAATCTTTCCAGCAAAACCGCAGCCAGCATAGAAAAATTGGTTGTCCTGAATCGTCGGGCAAGAAAATTTATAAATCTATTGGTTTGAAGAAAAAATAAAAAAGTCTTGCTTCGATGTCCGGTATCAGCAAGACATAGATACCTTACCTCAACATCGCCTCTTTCAATCTCTTTCAGAACGGGCATCAGGCTTCTTCCCAATCCAAAGCACTTGTCGCCGGAGGATTCTCTGGTAACGACCAAAAGTCTCATCACAACTGATTCCTTGCGGAGCCTTTACTTTTCTGCTTCCACCCACAACCAGCTGGCATTCATATTTGCTGATCTCCATCGATTGATTTTTGTGAACTTCAAGCTGGCCTTGTCCGCCAGAAGCCTTGCCTGCTCAATACTATAGCCAATCACCCATTCTGTTCCTGGCTCACCCTCGTCAACATTTTCATTGATCCCGGATACCAGATTAAAGATTATTTTCCCCTCCGGCTTAAGAACCCGGCGACACTCCCTAAGGTAGTCAACAGTGAAATTGCGCGGAATGTGCTGAAACACAGTAAAACAGTAGATAAAATCTATAGAGTCCTCTTCAATCTCTTGAGGAAATGATATCCCGTCACTTGAAAAAAAGGATACATTATCAATCGATCTGAATCTTTTTTTTGCTATATCGATAACATAATCCGAGATGTCTATACCTATAGAGTAATCATAAACCTTGTGAAGCCATTCCAGGCTTCGCCCATACCCGCAACCAAGATCAAGAACAGTCCCGGAAGGCGGAAGCTCAAACATTCTGGGGAGCCAATAATACTCGTTTCTTTTCAGAGCCCTGCGAAGATCAAGAGAAAAATCATCATCAATAATTAAATCTTCTTTTGAGAAATCAATGCCCTGTAAGATAAGCTCCGGATCCGCCTTCAGATCAATGGTATCGGGATCAAACTCTTTGGCATCCTGAGCATTGTCATGCCAGTCAGTGTAGTGAGGGTGCTTCCGGAAATAACCTTCCTTCTGCATATGATCCCACATATCTCGAAAAACATTATTCTCCATATCGTTAGCTCCTCACCGATATTTTATTGCCCATAGACCCGCACTCACCGAGTTGCCTGTAAACCATAGCCGAAGCGCCGAATGACTTCCATTTCTGCTTCAATTACCTTGGCTTCCAAGCCAGCAGAAAGCTCCGCAGGAAATCGTTTCTTATCACTTACATTGACAGGCGGAAAATCCCGAATGGCTCCCTCATCAAAGGTCTCTCCAGCTCTTGTTAGAGCTTCGATCAAGTCCTCAACAAGATTCTCATACTTACCAATATACTCGATTTCTGTTTCACCCTTGCCCAGAAGCTCAGTAAGGGAACGTCCGTACAAGCCTGGATATTTTGCGAGAACATTCCGGATAAATTCATGGAAGTTGTCAGACTGGCAGTCTATATCCATTTGATTATTGGAGTCCCAGCCCGCACCCATTTTAAACTGCCAGTATGATCTGCATATTGAGACCGGATGCCTTACAAAACCGAATCTGAATTTGTCCGGGTAGGGGCAATCTTTATACCCAATATGACAATTCCCATTAACACTATATTCTTCGAAGGCGATGCCAGAGGTAATTATTACTTTTCGTACCCACGAACCGCCTGTTTTAGGAACATGGATAAAACATGAGTTTGGAAGAATTAACACAACACCACCTCAATATTGTTTTCCGTTTAGAGACATAATTCGGCAGACCTAATCACCTAAAGTCAGTATCCCCGGCCATCAGCCACCATTTCCCCCTGATCTCATCCGGATCGGGGCCATCTGTCCATATAGTAGTAGGTATCTCCATATCAGTTGGAAATTCAGCGCCTTCAAGCTGAGCAAACATTTTCGAAAAGCCCTTTGTGATCCAGCAGCACAGTTCATCAAACTTCCAGCGCCCGGCCAGGCGTCTCGCCTGCCTAATCAACAACGGAAAGTTTTTCACAGGCCCTATAATATCTACCAGTTCAAGCCGTTCCCCATCCCGATTTAATACGATAATGCCGACAGGATCTGATTGTAGCCGGAATCGAACCAGTATCGCATCGTATTTTTTACTCGGATGGTTCAGATAACGATGCTCAACAAATAACCAGTCGCGTACCCCTATCAGGGCACTCTGAAAATCTCGACTCATCATTCCCCATAATGCATTTACATGGTCTCTGTCCCTGGAGGAATCAAGATGTCGTATGCGTGTTCGCAAATGAGGTCGATCAGATAACTGTGGCCATCGAATTTCGACTAGCTGACCAACACATGCATACAAATTCAGCTTCTCTGCCACCTTCATTGCCCTGTGGCTTGGAAAGCCAAAGCCCCTACCATGATAGATGCTGCCGAAGAGTTCTGTGAACGAAGCCGCAGTATGAAAGAAAGGACCCCGTTTTGAAAAAACACCGCGCTCAGATGCATGAACCATCACATCACATATTTGCCAGAACATTTCCTGCTTACCAAAAAAGAGTACGGGCCTGCTAATGCCACCATAGTGAGCGATCATCTTACCTTTACGCCTCGCAACGATTGCCTGTCCGCGATTATCGCCATATTTCCATGCCCATGTTGCCGGCGTCATTTCCTGACCAAAAACAGATTTAAACAGGTTGGATATATCCTGAAAATCGCGGTCTGACGACCTATAGACACGCCAACGTAATGACCTCACCTTATGGAAGCGCAACAGCGCATAGCCATAGATACCATCCATATACTTTTTCTTATAAATACGGTTTGACTCCATCAGGGAATACAATTGCTGTTGATCAAACCCAAATTCAGCGATAAGTCGTTCCCTGTGACTTTCAACAACTCTTAGCAAATAATCGAGCGTGGGTATCGCCTTTGACGAAAGATCAATTTTCTCTATCAGTTCAAATCCACAACGCTCAGCAGTGGTCAGGACATAATCCAGTAGAGGAAAATTATCTGCTTCTGTTTCTGACGCACGTAGAGTGACTTCATCAAGAATAAAAAGTTCCCCTCCATCGGCCAATAGATCATAGGCCTGATTAAAAAGATCCAGGGTGTTGATATACTGGGCAGATTCCTGCATTAGAATAAAATCGTAGGGCTTTGAATCGGATTTTATATCCTCAAAACGGGTGTTGATTAAACTGGCATCTTCTCCAACCCGTTCCCTGGCTGCATCAATCTGATGGCTGTCCGGTGTAATGCCAGTAACTGCATAACCAAGCTTCTCCAGTTTCTGGAAGGTTGTCCCTAAACCAATACCAACTTCAAGAAGACGGCAGGGAACTCCGGGCAGACGGGAAAGAACCAAGTCTGTTGATCGCTGCTGTGCCTGCCAAGCTGGTTCATCCCTGTTTTCGGACAAACCATAATGCAAATAGTCTACCCGTCCTTCTTCCAAAAAAAGGGCCAACGCGTATGCGTTGAGCGGAAATTCAAATTGTCTGAATAAGGAAATTGACTTATCCACTACCATTGAAAACCATCAAATAGCTAAATTCAACAATAAAATAACATAGCAAGCCTTTCATATTATATAGCCCAACTCCCTTTGAAGAGAGCCAGCAATGCGATCAAATGTTTGCAAGTCCTGATCCGTCAAGTAGTTCACCCCATGAGGCTGCGACCTGATCTTTTTGTCCGAGCGTTGATAATATTTAGCGATGATCTCCGCCCCGATCACCCCAACCCCCAGAAAAGAGAATGCCTCGTCCAGAACCAGACACGGATTCCGGATCAAATCCTCATAGCGTATTTCCAAATAATCATCTGCAGCCTCCGCCCCCGCCACTCTGCTTTCTTCGATCAGGCTCTGCCACAATTTTGCCATTTCTGCGACAGTACCCCACTGCAACCTGGTTGCAGAAAGGACAACCTGCCGCCCGTCCCGAATCAGATGAATAATCTTGCAAGGCCCCAGACACTGGCGTAACTCATGGCCAAACCGGGGCAATTCCGGAGTCTTGTTAACCCAAATTGGCCTCTGCAGTTTTTCTGCCTGCATTTCTCCGAGTTTATTAATAAGCAGGCCGGTAGCTAGTGCAATACCATCAATAGCAGAAAATTCAGTCACTCTTACCAACCATTCCCCCACCGCCTCATCTGCTTCAAGCAGATCATAGAGAATATAGTCCATCCCCAAGGGATAACTTTCATGGCTGGCTTTTCCGTGATGAATCCTGTTGTGAATCCGGTCATCCGTCAGTTGCATAAGGCGACGCATTCTGGATGCAACAAGCTTCGCAGAGAAACCACAGAACTCGGGGGGAAGAATCATCTGAACAACCCGGTCCTCAGTAGATTCCCCCCGAGGATCATTGAGAACACGCAGCCAACGCAGGGCTTCGCAGATGGACCTCGTTTCGAACAAGGGAGCCAACTCGGGATGCAAACCAAGCAGGTTAATTAATAATGTGCTCCCGCTGCGAAATCCGCCTACGAAAACAGGGTGGTGACCGGAAGATGTGGAAATCATTTGGATAAGCCTTGAGCCGCTTTTTCAACATCCCGATACAAAACTATTCGGATCCTGTCGGTTACCATTATCCAGGCTGCCATGAGTGCGGCAACGAGACCAGGCCCTGTTCTAGCCCATCCTGCGTGACATTGAACTCGACCACCTGTTTAGCCAGGTCATAGACCTTGATACCTTTCTCGCACATCAAATATAAATCCAGCCAATAATCCCCTCGTAACAGAGGAAAATCTGGAAAAGTAACTTTAGCCTTTCCCTCACCTTCCGAATTGCGGAGTAGATTAACCTGATCAAGCTTTGTCGAAGTGCTGCTGATAATTTGACCATTACGGTTAGAAAAAATTAAAGCAACCGTGGGCGCTGGACAGGAAAATTCAGATGTAAATTCCACCTGAATAGTAATATTACTGTGTTTTGACATTACGGAAAGTTTACTGCCCTTAATACCATCAACCATGACTTGAATGTCCGTAATCCGCGCGACACCCCTTCGTCCGGTCGTAGATACTGAAAGAGGTTTGTCGCGCCCGGATACTTGCCCGTTGTCCTTTGATATTTGCGATGCAGGTAAGGCCTTGTCTAAAAAATCATTATAGGCCTTGATTACACTAGCAGGTTCAGCATCAAGCTGAACTTCGCCACGATCAAGCCAAATAACTCTGCTGCAAAGTGCTTCAACCTGATAGAGAGAATGGGAGCAGAATAGAATGGTCCTTCCCTCTTCCCTGAAAGACATAATCCGCTCAAATGACTTTCTTGAAAAGGCCCCGTCCCCAACTGACAGAACCTCGTCCACAATTAATATATCAGGGTTAATACTGGTGGCAACCGCAAAAGCTAACCTGGCATACATTCCGCTGGAGTAAGTCTTGACCGGCTGGTCAATAAAATCACCTATCTCGGAAAAATCGACGATTGAATCATAAGCAGCTTCAATCTCTTGATGAGATAATCCCAGAATTGCAGCATTCAGATAAACATTCTCTCTTCCCGAGAAGTCAGGATTAAATCCCGCCCCAAGAGCCAGCAACGGAGCAACCCTGCCGCTAACATCCACAGAACCGGTGCTAGGGGTAAGAGTGCCGCTAATAAGCTGAAGAAGTGTAGTTTTTCCTGCTCCGTTCGCTCCAATGATCCCTACAATTTCTCCGCTTCCAATTTCAACGGATGTCTCTTTCAACGCGTGGAAACTGCGGTAGAATTGTTTCCTCCCCCGCCAGATTGTCTGTTTTAGTCGATCATGAGGTTCATCATAAATCTGGTAGCACTTACTTAGCTTGTCAGCTCTGATAACTACATCAGAGCACATCGGCGAATCCCCCGCGCGTCTTCTGGAACCAGAACAGGCCCAGCCAGGCAATGGAAAAACTAATCAGAAGATAGGCACCTAATCCCGTCCAG
>CAZVSF010000132.1:0-8772 GCA_964630195.1 uncultured Lentisphaeria bacterium | reverse complement strand
GGATCACCATATGAGCGGATGTGGAAACTATTGGAAATTTCCATGAGTGCTTCAATTCCAGCGATCCGCTGATACTGAAGCTGAATACTTGTTAAGTCTAGTTGAGGACTGAGTTGTTGATATTGGTGTGTGACACTGGATCCTGCAGCTTCATCTGCCAGCCAGCCCTGCACATCATCAAATCCTAGCTGGATGTGACTGGCCATCGTAGAAGGAGAAACGGACATAGCTTTATTCTGGAGTGGCTTGCGCTGCTTTCTCTATCTCTTCTATCAGCTTGTCCATTTCTTTCTGCCTGTTGGTACCAGCGTGCTTGACTTTTTCCACCTCTTCCATGAGATCCATATTCGATATATCTTCAGGACTTATCCCCGCTGATTTCAGCATCTGATTCATGATTCCATTTTGAGGTCCACCCATCTTCTCCAGGGCCTTTTTTATGGCGCTCGTCTTTGAAGAATCATCGCCCCCCAGCAGTTCATCAATGCCCCCGGATTCACCACCCATAGCAGCCTGCAGCAATTGGGTCTTGTCGGCAGCAGGATCCATCATGGTTTGAAGCATTGCCATCTCATCTTCCAGAGATAAAACGTAGACCATTTGACCGGCAAAAACCTCAACGTATGGATAGAGCTGTGATTCTTGTTGCCAGGTTCCACGTCTATCAGCGGGCACCATGGACATGGCCCAGACCACAGCGGAGAGTATGAGTCCAGCTTTCAGAGCGCCAAGAGTGATACCACCGATTTTATCGATGGCACCGAGGTGCAATGATTTTACCAACTTTTTAAGCAGCCAGGAGACCAGGGTAATGGAGTACATGGTTCCAATAAACATGATCACAAAACCGGCCGGAACCTTGTATGTTTCAGGGAGATTGATAAGGGGTGCGATAAGCGCCGTTCCATATGTATTGTAATGCATGGCAGCATAGATCGCTGCATACATACCCACCATTTTAAGGACACCGTCGATAAGACCCTTCTTCAGGCCACTTACCGCCATGATCACCAAAAGCAGGATACCGACTAGATCAAAACCTGTGGCCATTAGCTGAGCACTCCTCTCACAATTTCCTGGAGACGTTTTCCATCTGCTTTCCCGGCAGCAGCTTTCATGAGGGGACCCATTACCTTGCCCACATCAGACATACCTGACGCACCCGTCTCCGATACAATTTTTTTGACCAGAGCCTGCATTTCTTCCTCACCCATCATCTGGGGGAGGTATTTCTCCAGCAAGGCCAGTTCAGCCTTTTCCACGGCCACCAGTTCTGGTCTATCACCCTTCTCATACAGTGCGATCGCCTCCTTACGCTGTTTGGCGGCAGTCTGGACCAGTTTGATAAACTCAGCTTCAACGAGGGGTTCACCCTTTTCTATCTCTTTCGACTGAATCCTGGATTTGAGATCACGAACAGTCTTCAGACTGGTTTGATCTTTGGCTCTCATGGCCGCCTTCAATTCTTCATTTAATTGCTTGTGGAAATCCAAATTTATCACTCCAAATATTATTTAGAAAATTAAAAGTAACCCGAAAACTGTCACATATGCAGAGAATTTTGGGTTGAGAATGAATTACCTGGGATTTATCTGGTGCAGTGATCAGGGGACATCAAAGACATCACGCAAAGCTGTGGTGGCCTCTTTTAGATGTTTGATTTCGATAATGGCAGAGATGGAGCTGATCGAGGTAGAAATGGACAATATGTTTATGCCGCGAATTCCAAGCGCCCGAAAAAAGGTTGCAGCCAATCCACAACGCTCTTTAAAGTGAGGTCCATAGACGGTAATTAGACAGACATTCTCGATAACTTCCACGCTCACATCGTCGTGAAGATTGGCGATGGCATCAACTGCTTTAGAGAAGGCTTCAGTATCGTCGCGATGCAATGTGACAGATAAATTAGCGTTCCCGCGGCTATCCATATTCTCGCTGATAAAATTGACAGTCTGGTCGTAAAAACAGAATTCTTCCAGGGCCGAACCGCCCCAATCAGGTTTGTCTGGAAGGTTGAAAACTCTCACAAAGGTCAATCCTTCATCGACGATGATGCCCCCGATAGATTCCTTTTTCACAATAGCTCTCCAATTGGCAATTGCACTGTAAAAGTACTGCCTTGTCCCTCCTGACTCTCAACATGAATTTGTCCGCCATGGAGGTCAACCATGCGCATCACAATGGCCAGACCCAGACCGGTACCTTCTGAGATCTGTTTTCTTGCGCTGGGGGTACGATAAAATTCTTTAAAAATGTTAACCTGCTCTGATTCAGGGATCCCTGGACCATCATCAGCCACTTTGATCACATATTCCTGGTTAAGCTTCTCAAGGCTCACCACGATGGTACCTGTCTCCTGGGTATATCTAATGGCGTTGGATATGAGGTTTTTAAATACCTTTCTTAAGGCGATGGTATCACCATCATAGTCAAATGGTAAATTGGGAGCATTGAAGCTAAGCTTTTGTTTTTTGCGATCAGAATTCGGATGGGCATCGCTAACGACTTCTTCAATTAGATCACGGAGTTTGATGCTTTCAAAATGCTGTTGCTCCTGGAAATTTCCATAGGTGAGATCTGCCAGATCTTTGAGCATGCCAATGGTTTCCTCTGTTCGACCAATGGCACGGTTTAGCATATTGACCACCCTCTCATCAGCAGCTTTGCCTAATATTTCCTCGATCACCATGAGCGTGGATTGTATGGTGGCGATGGGTGCTTTCATTTCATGGCTGGCAAAGCGAAAAAAAGTTGTCTTGGTCTCGTTGATCTCCTGTAGCTTTTTATTGGCCAGTTCCAGCTTGGCTCTCACACGGCGATGCCTTTCTGTCACATTCTGAGCCAGGTAGGCAGAGCCCAAGACAGTCACCACAAAAATAAACCAGATACCCAGGACGACTCTGGGATCGGCGGTGAGGTTCAACTCGTTAAAAAAACTGAGATGCACCAGATACAGATAATGCTCCAACAACAATAATCCAGAATACAACGCGATCACAAGAAATGAATAGAGATAAGAGAAACCACCGGGGAAAATGATACTGGCCAGAATAATGTGGAAAACATAGAAAAAGGAAAGTGGGCTTTCTGCACTCCCTGTAACATAGATCAGCGCTGTAAGCAGGATCAGATCCATGACCATCTGCAGATTGAGAAGAATCAACAGACTGGACATACCAAATTGTTTTTGGGCAGAGGCGTAGGCGAGATACATCAGATTCAAAGCCACCAGGATGAAGCCGATAATGCCCATGGCGTTTATGCTATTAGCGGGACCAAGATCAATGGTCTTGAGCAGGATCAACCCGGAGAATAGACCAAGAATTGCGTACCAGCGCAGGCGAATGAGCCATTTATTACGCCGCAGCATGGAAGCAGTTGAAAAAGCCTGTATTTCTGGGAAAAGCATCACTGCACGACCATTTCAATTACATCGAATGAATTATGTTTGCCTACTCAGGCCTTAATGTTATGATGAACAACGTCCACTAATTTTTTGGGATTGACCGGTTTTTCAAGAAAGGCGTTCACTGGCAAAAAGTCAGCATCCTTCTCCGGGTCAAAGTTGAAACCCGTTTGGTTCCCAACGGCAGTTAGCATGACGATGGGAATATCTTTGATATCATCATTTTCTCTGATCTTATAGGCAACATGGAAACCTTCATCCATGGAG
Source organism: uncultured Lentisphaeria bacterium (assembly GCA_964630195.1). Lineage (GTDB taxonomy): Bacteria > Fidelibacterota > UBA8477 > UBA8477 > JABMPR01 > JABMPR01. The sequence goes on along the minus strand of CAZVSF010000132.1, from coordinate 5,099 downwards.
GCCATCATGACATCGAGAATGATCAGATCCGGCTGATCAGTAGTTATTTTTTCAAGGCCATGCCCACCATCCTGAGCATCGATCACCTCATACCCTGCTGCTTCAAGCGTAATACGCATGGCTTCGACCAGATCGAAGTCATCATCTATTATCAGTACCTTCTTTGCCATGTTTGTTTCCTCCTTGGCGCGAACGCCAAACAAATTTAACTAAGCTTCTGCGAGCTGTTCTACCCGGTCGAGCTCATTCTGAACCATATTGACGACTATTTTCAAAGCGCTTTTTACAGGTGCGGAAAGTGAGCCACTAAATTGGATTGATTCTGGTTCAATGCCAACGATTTTCAGGTCCTTTGGCAAGATCTCCAGTGACTGTGCCATTCGAATCGATTCAGAAAGACCCAGACCGTGTAACGATAGCGGGTCAGGCTTCAGAACCATATCTATAGATCCGGGCTCAAAAACCTCTATACATCCTGCCTCGTGTCCCATCCTGCAGGCGTCGATGATCAGCACGCGTTCTCTGCCCTCGAAATATTCTATAATTCCCAGGGCATCACTGCCTGCATCCACCAACTCAAGTTGGGATAATTGCATATCAGCAAGCGCATCGATGACCAGTGGACCGATGGCGTCATCCCCACGCAAGCGGCTACCAACTCCTATGACGGTTAAAGCTGCCACGGCATCTATTCTACGAAATCAACTTCCAGCATATGCACAGAGCAGGAAATACAGGGGTCGTACGCCCTGACCAGCATTTCCAGATTCAAGGTTATTTCCTCCTTGCTCTTGTCCACGATCTCTGGTACCAGCTTCATCATATCAGCATCAATATTGGCCAGATTCTGTCCGGTGGGAATGATGCAGTTTGCCTTGAGAATGGTGCCTTTGTTGTCATAAGTATAATCGTGAAACAGAATCCCTCTGGGGACCTCAGTTGAGCCAACACCCTGTCCATAGCGCGTGGGACTCTGATTTGGTTTCTCATTTTTGAGACCATTTTCAACCAGTCTATCAATGATGCGAACGCTATCCATGATGCAGTGGACTGCTTCTACAACCTGGGCAATGGTATTCATATATGGATTATGGCAATCTGGTTTAAGCCCCATGGCTTCCGCGGCTGCATGCGCTTCCTCCCCAAGTTGTGAATTATTGTTGTTCCATCGTGCCAGTGCACCTACAAAGTAGGCGTCTCTGTTGTATTTAGTATGTTTGGAGGTGCTATGATTCACAATGAATTCATTGGTAACATCCAGATAATTGTGAACGTCAATCGCACCTGAATCAGACGAGAAGATATCACCCTGGTACAGGGCATATTCATCGGGATGCTTCAAAGAGATATACTCCGTTTCACGTTCAAATTTAGGGATGGCACCGGCCAGAGCCTTCATGGTTTCAATGGTCTCGAGACCGTCTGGCAGAGCTTCTTCTAACAGTCGCCGTTTGATCTCCAACAGTTCGGCTTTCTCAGGAATTCTGGAAAAACCACCTGGAACCGGTGTAATGGGATGCACAGCACGTCCAGAAACGATATCTGCGATATCATTTGCCAGACGCTTCATGCGCAGAGCTCTCAGGACCACATCTTTATGGGTGGCGATGAGGGGAAACACACTGCCCACATTCAGAAAATCCGGAGCGGCCAAAAAATAGGCATGAAGAATATTTGATTGCAGCGTGGCCCCGTGGATCAATAGTTTTCTTAGTAAAACCGTCTGTTCTGAAATTTCCAGACCCAGGGCATCCTCAGTGGCTACCAGAGATGTTATTTGATGTCCCAGCGAACAAATGCCGCAGATCCGGGATGTGATGATGGCTGCTTCCTGGAAACTGCGACCCTTCATCATGGCTTCAAAAAACCTGGGGGGTTCAACAATACTGAGATGGGCTTTTTCCAGTACCCCATCTTTCATGTTCACCACAATATTTCCATGACCTTCCACCCGGGTGAGGTGATGAACTTTGATATCCAGATCACGACTCATATTTGCACCTCGTTCGAATTATAAAGCAACATTCGTTTTTTTGCTTCATCCAGACTGATACCATGGCTGGTCATTACTTCCAGCATACCGCCAATGTTCGGGTTGTCAAGAATACCACGGCACCCCGTGCAAAATTGTCCAAAACTGGGACAAACTGCTCCACAACCACCCCTGGTGATAGGACCCAGGCAAACCATTCCCCGATTATAGAGACATTCGTTTTCCTTGAGTTTGCACTCTACACAGACCGGTGAACCATATTTCGGTGGTTGTTTCCCCATCACCAAAGCAATCAGGAGCTTGAGAAAATCCTGCTGTGTCATGGGGCAGCCGCGTACTTCATAGTCAACTTTTACAACTGCTGAGACAGCCATGGCCGGCAGTGTGGCAAACAGGTACTTATCAGCACCATAAACGGTTTCGCGGACCTCATCAATAGGATGAAGATTTTTCATGGCATTCACGCCACCGCTCACTGCACAGGCACCAATGGCGACAAGGATATCGCTGCGACGTCTGATATCATGTATTCTTTCTACACAGGACGGGGAGGTGATAGAGCCTTCAATAAAGGCGATATCATAGTGATCTGCCTTGTCGTCCATGGCTTCGCGAAATTCAACCAGATCCACATGCTTGAGGATATCCAGCAGATCATTTTCAAAATTGAGTTTGTTCAGCTGGCATCCCTCACAGCTTGTAAAATCAAAAAATGCAACTTTTGGTTTCATCAGAGCGCTTCCTCCAATGGTTTAATATCGATGTAGTTGAAAACGGGACCATCCTGGCAGCAGTAGACACCATTGATCTGGCAGTGTCCACATTTTCCCACGCCACATTTCATGCGACGCTCCAGGGATAAATAGATCTGATCATCAGGTAGCTGTTTTGATTTGAGGGACATCACCACAAATTTGTACATAATGGGGGGACCTGTAATGGCTGCAATGGTCTGGTTCAGTTTTAGATCCAGGGAAGGAATAAGGGTCGTGATGACCCCTGTATTGCCTTTCCAGTTTTCGTCTGCCTGGTCTACGGTAACATGCAATTCCACATCGTCTCTGGCCTGCCAGGCATCCAGCTCATCCTTGAAAAGAAGTTCAGCGGGTGTTTTGGCTCCATAGAGTATGATCAAGCGTCCATAGTTCTGACGATTATCCAGGATATAATTGATCAGGGACCGCAGGGGCACCAATCCAATACCACCAGCTATGATCAGAATATCTTTGCCAAAGAATTTTTCCATGGGATATCCTTGTCCAAAAGGACCTCGAATTCCGATCATATCTCCAGGCTCATAGCTTTTCAATATATTGGTGAGCATACCGACCTGTCTGATGCACAATTCAAAGCTACCGCGTTTGGTGGGAGAACTGGAAACTGAAATTGGAGCTTCCCCGATACCAAAGGCAGAGACCTCCACAAACTGACCGGGGGCATGGTTCAAATTTTGGTTCTCCGGCATTTCAATTTCATACCATTTTTCCATATCCGTGACCTGCCGTGCGGCTTTCACCTTGCACATGGTTGGATAGTAGAGATCCTCGGTTTCATGCTGGGCAATATCTTCGAGACGTTTCATATCTGTTCCTCCCCTAGACCCGAACCGTACGGCTGTATTGAGCTTTTTCATCTTCCTGAATGAGCTCATTCACAATGTCCGGCAGTGAAATGCCTGCTGGACAAAAGGCGGTACAGCGACCACACCCCACGCACCAGGGAAGACCTTCTTCATCTGTGATATATTTAAATTTTCGATAGAGACGATGACGGGTTCGATTGATGGTCTTCTCCCTGAAGTTTTCACCACCGGCAACCTCGGCAAAGGTACTCAGCATGCAGCTATCCCAACTGCGCTGGCGCAAGCCATCCTCAGCGGTGACTTCCACCTCATCCTGCACATCAAAGCAGAAACAGGTGGGGCAGGTCAATGTGCAGGCACCACAACCCACACAGCGTGAGGCAACATCAGTCCAAACTGGAGAATGGTAGGCATATTGAAATACCCTGGGGAGGCGGTTGAAGTGATAGCGAATTTTTTTCTTGAATTGCCGACCTTCCACCACTTCTGGCGAAGTGGTAACCACCTGCTCAAATCCTTTCAATAATTCCTGCCCATGCTCAGTGATCACGTAGAGCTGAAAATCACCATCGACCTCATTTAGAAAAAGATCAAAGCCCTCCATATCCTCAATGGTTATCCCCACGCTTTCAGAAAAGTGAAATTCATCTGGGTCAAAGGAAATTCCTACAAAGCGTGATGATTGGCGTCGCTTGAAATAATTTGACTCAGCAGAGCCGGACAACATGCTGTGATCCAACCGTAGAATAGATTGCATCTCATAACTATGCACAGCAAAAAACAGGCGTGGAGCAACAGCCACTTCCACCGGGTCATAACTCCAGGTTTTCATTGAGAAATCCATCAATTTTTCCACGGGTGGTAAAAACATTTTTTTGAGGGGCAAAAGGGTACGATTATAGTCGAGTACAACCTTGCTGCTGTCATGCACCGCCTCAAAGGAATATGAGACATCCCCTTTCCTGTGGGGGGCAAGCACTTCCCCGTATTTGCCAAGGTGATTAATCAGGGCTGGAACATCAGACCGTAATAGAGAAAAACACTCCATAATGGCTCCCTTGCATAAATGATCGATTAGCGATTTTAGTAAAATTCATCGCTGCATCATTTGCAAAGCACATGCCAAGATATCAGTTTCCTAATAACAAATATTAATCTTATCACGTATAATTGATTTAGTCAGCAGACGCTTTTATTAAAGGATGATATTGATCAAAACCATACTTTGTAATCAATTGCGTAACACACTATGTGCTAATACACAATCTTTATATCTTTCTGATTGAAAACTTTGGACAGTGGATAAAGCTAATTAAGGGATATATCGTCCGTAATTCTGGGATCTACACGCTTGAGCAATTCAATGGTTTCAATCTGATCATCGATGAGCCAAAGAATCCGCTTTGCTCGCTCCCGAATCGTGTCCATGGAAAGCAATGCATATTGTTCTGAATTGCTGAGTGGAAGGGTTTTTGCCACCAGATTGACAAGCCCGATAAACGACTCTTGTTCACCCAGAATGGG
>CAZVSF010000131.1:0-8774 GCA_964630195.1 uncultured Lentisphaeria bacterium | reverse complement strand
TGATCATTTAATTTTATTAAATCTTTCAGTATGCAGCATCAAATGCATCTTTTTCCACCGCTTATTTGAAAGATATTTTTTCAGTCGTTTTATGCGCAAATCATTCTGAGCTGCTGAATAATGCTCATTTTCTGCGACAAGATTATTGTTATTCATCCGTCTCAACAAATCAAGCATTGCATTTGGATCATATCCAGATCTGGCAGCATATAACAAGCCAATTTCATCAGCCTCCTCTTCATACTCTCCCAGCCTGCCTCTGAAAATAAGATCATAGGATTCAAGGGCAATATCGTCCAATTCATTTCCCAGCTGACGCGCTTCAGCTGATTCATTGGTCACATCCGATAATTCGTCGAAAGCATTGCCTGCAATGATCATTTCCTTACGCTCTTCCATCTCCTTCATACCATGCCTAAACACGACATGCGAGATTTCATGTCCCAGGAAACAGGCCAACTCAGCCTCTGATTCCATCACTTCTATTGCACCTCTCGTAATAAATATGATACCGCCAGGACAGGCATATCCATTGACACCATCCTGGTCGAGAATAAAGAAACGAAAAGGAATATCATATCCGTGGCTTTGTTCGGCCACATAGGTTCCAACGATATTGACATAAAGTTCTAAACTGGGATTTTTTACCAATCCCATTGAGGCAAGCTTTGATGCAATTGCGATCCCACTGCCCTCTTCTTGAAAAGTAAATGGTTTATCCTTTTTTAGTTCAGCCAGCGGAAGTTTTCTCTTAAGCTTTTTGAGTGTTTTTTGATCAACAGTTTTGCTCTTAAATACCGCATATGTATGATAATCAGGTTGATAATTTTGGATGTACGCTAAAAGTTCAGGATCACTCTCCAGTCGCGAAGAAAATTTATCTGCAAACCCCTTTACCGCAGCGGAAACACCGGCATGGGTTACTTTTGCAGGGGGCATCATCAGGGACATTTGCTCAAAGATATCTTTCGATTTACTTTTTCCTTCGAGTGCCTTCTCTGAAATAAATCCCCGGTGTTCTCCGACTTCAACATTTAACCAGCTCTCAACGTGTTTATGGATTGTGACTTCAGTTCCTTTGCTGATCTCAATAATTAATGGGAACCATGCCCCCGGTCCCTCACGAAGGGCTGTGCGCTCTCTCTGAACAGTTTCTCCAATGAGTCCACTGGACAATACCATGAGTACCAAGGCTAAATATTTCATATCCCTCCAATATCACGTTTGTTGATCATTTTGACGCGAAGTTCCAAACTATTTCAACATCACTTCCGTCTGCCTGGCTTTGCCAGTATGGAATTCGTGTTTCAAGGTATACTTTACTGGGGTTGGTGAGCCTACCAAGGTAAACGCGCTCAAGCTGAGCACATTTCTGAAACAATTGGATCCCATTTTGCCAGCTATGATTTTCTAATGCCTCGAGAGCTTTTGGCCAAAGCGCTAATAATTCCAGATCTTGATCACTGAGGTCTGCCTTGTATCCTAAAAGTTCATAGCTAGTGGCTACCTGTGATTTGCCTACTAATCTTATGAAACCAAGCTGTCTGGTTGCAATATTGTCTGGTAATTGAATTGCAGTCGCTTCACTAATTTGGTTAAGAACACCATATTGTTTCGCGGAGGACTCAAGCCGGGCTGCAACATTTACTGTGTCGCCAATCATCGTAAAATTCATTCGACCTTTGCTACCCACATTTCCAACCAGCATTTCTCCGGAATTAATGCCTATCCGCATTTGGAGATCTTTGATTTCGGCTGGCCAGTTGTTTCCTTCATTCTCCCATTTGAGTCTCAATTCACTTAACCTCGTCTGCATGGAGAGCGCAGTTTTCACTGCGAGTATAGCATGATTCTCCAGGGCTACCGGTGCACCATAGAAAGCAATGATGGCATCCCCAACATATTTGTCCAGAGTCCCCTGATGCTCCATCACAGTATCTGTCATCACCGTCAGGTATTCATTTAAAAGAGCCACCAGTTTTACAGGCTCAAGCTTTTCAGAATATTTTGTAAAGCCTTGAATATCACTGAAAAAGGCGGTGCCTGTGATTTGCTCCCCTCCAAGGGATGGGGTTTCACCAGTTTGACGCATGTGCTGCATCAGCTCGGGTGAGACATATGCGCCAAAAACATGTTTCAAAAAAATCCGCTCCCGCATCTCGTTGGAGAATACGAGAATATATGACAGGGCACTAAGAATCAGACCTGGTGTGATTGGAAGCAATATTCGACTGGTATTCGACCACAACATATAGCTGAGCAATACATAAACTATGAGTTGACCAAAAAATATGGGGTAAGCTTGCCTGGCCAGAAGGAAATCAAATGCATACAGAATGATAAATGCCATCCCAAAGAGAAGCACAAGCAGGACAATTACCGGCACAGGAGTGATGAAGTGGTTTTGGGTAAAGTTACTTAGTAGTGTGGCCCATATTTCCATGCCGGGATTCAGTCCCCTGTTCATTACAGGCGTTGATTTCAGATCACGCATTCCTGAGGCATCTGTGCCAACAATCACCACCTTATCTTTAAATGTGCTGAGGGGGTAAATCGGAGTTTGACCGTATTTTTCTGAACTGGCTGAGTAAATGACGGCACTAAAGGGATAATATTTAAAAACACCGCCGGCTCCAGCCTTACCATACCAGTTAACCAGGACATCACCTGACGCTTCAAGTGGAACCTCAATATCCCCAATATTCATTATACCAGGCGCGTACGTCATCTTCGCATCAGGTTCAATTTGTGAATATGCAGCCAATGCAAGACAGGGTAAGGATTCTCCTGCTAATTTTATGAAAGGCCTGATATGACGGTAAATTCCATCTCTATCGGATGTAATATTTGTATGTCCAATTGTTGCACAAGATTTTAGTAATTCCTCGATTGGCAATTCAACCAGACTATCATTCAACAAATATTTCTGATCAATGAAATGATCCTTACCCGTGGCCTGTATCGCGTCTGGAGTCTCGTGTTCGGTAGCGTTGATGATCATCGAAAGTGCTGCGTTTCCATAATTTTTTAAAGATTCGGCAAATAACCCATCCGTTTCCACTGCATCTGTTTCAGAGCGATCAGCATCCCGTTGAGAAAATAGCATGTCAAATATGATCGTCTCAGCACCAGCATCGTTTAAATAGTCTACGAGATAGGCGTAAAATGAGCGTGGCCAGGGCCATGAGGTCCCATTTTGAGTGAAATAGTCCAGGCTTCCATCATCAATGGTAACAATGACAATATTGCTATCAGGTTTTGTACCAGAATTCCACTGTCGAAATCTCAGATCGAGAAGTTTATTTTCCAGGTCTTCAAAAAGACTTAGGTTTGAAAGTAATATGGAAAGACCGACAAGACAGATCGCCAGAATAGCTTTAAATCGTTTAAGATGATAGTATTTAGAAACTTTTAGATCCATCACACTATTCTCTTATCCCAAGGATTTCCGCGAAACAAGCACATCATATTGAAGCGATGCATTTTATGTGGAATTCACAAAATATGCCGGGGAAGAAATTCTCCACTCCCACACGTTGCCATTAAAAATGTCTATCTCACATATCATGGATCATTTCCATAATATGTGGATCATCCACAATTTCACTCCCCATAGGTATGGCCTCATGCCTGTAGCTCACAACCTTTTTATTCTGAATATCCAAAGCGAGATGCCCAATATAATGCCCATCTTTTCCGCTTTGCACAATGATGGTGTTCTGCTCCTCAATAGGTTCGATCAACATATGTTGAGAATGGCCACCAAGGATGACATCGATAAATGGAATTTCGCGGCTGAGTGCTTGATCATGGTCAAGCCCAAGATTTGACATTAAAATATGCACATCGGCATTCGCTACTTCAGGCTGACTGTCGTGCAATATTTTCAATGCCTTTCCCGGGGCAACACTCCATAATTTTGCATCCTGGTTTGCCTCTGCAAAATATTTGACATTTTTAGGATCCAGAACACCAGAGATCGCAACCTTTACTCCCTGCATGGTAAAGGATAAAAAGCGCTGATATTTTCGCTTTTCATTAGCATCTACCATCAAATTGGTAGACAACAAAGGGAGTTTGCTTCCAGCCAGATAATTATGGAAAAACAGAGAACCATTCGATAATTCCTGATCACCAATATTGACGGCAAAATAGTGCATCTGCTCCATCAATTTCACTACCTTGAAATCTGAATCTGGATTCCCTTCGAATGATAAGAAGTCTCCAGTGTCCAATAGAATGGTATTGGGGTGCTCCAGCATCCACTTCTGCAGAAATGTGCTGCGCTTCTCAAATCCTCCCAGCGGATTACTGGGACAATGGCAATTTTCTAATTCGCCATTATTGTTTTGGGTATACAGAATGTGCAGGGTCATAGCATCGCTTTGCCCAAAGAGTTGCACGGTGCACATCCCGAGCAGGAGAATGTATTTAAGTCCATTTGACATACGCATGAGCTGAACCACGCCTACCCTCATTTAATTAGTACAGCTGATTTTTGCCTTCAATGTTACTGCTATTTCAGCAATAGCATCTTCTCCACACGTCGGAAGCTGTTGGCTTGCAATACACAGAAATAGACACCGGAACTTACTGATTGACCGTTCTTGTCAAGTCCCGTCCATGTAAGTGATTTATAGCCAGCTGTTTGCCTCTTATCCACCAGAGCAATGACTTCCCGACCTCTTACATCAAATATGGACATTCTCACATCAGCCTGCTCCGGCAATTCGTAGCGCAGTGTCGTCCCTGCATTGAAGGGATTTGGAAAGTTGTCATGCAATACATATGCTTCAGGTAAAACGGGCTGCGTTTCAAATTCAAAGCTTCCACCCCTGGTGAGCACATTATCTCTGCTATCATCCATCCCCAATGAGCGGGTTTGAACCTGGAACGATGTTTTCTCATCACGAAGTGGCAGGAAGTTGACCTGGGCAAATGACTGGGACATGCTTGCCACGGAAGTATTTGACATACTGACCATGTTGACCACGATAAGTCCCATTGCGTCGTCATGCAGGGCCAGCTGGATGCGTCCGGTTTCGAGACCATCTGACTGCTTAAAGGTCGTATTCTCATACTGTACGGCAGTCGGGTCATATTGCAGGATCACTTCCATGAGTCTGAGCTCAGAATTATCTGCCAGTTCCAGATCAAGACTGAGATGATCGCTATAATCAACGTTCCACTGAGCCTCGCCTTCATAATTTGATGCAACATTGATCATGGAGGATCCAGAGAACTGTTTCTTAGCCAGGGTCGGACGCCCCAGACCATTATCCCAGGACCAATTCCACAAATATATGAAGCTTGCCAAATCAGAAACATCCATGACACCATCAGGTTGAATTGTGATCTCTGGTACCGTGCCAGTGAAGGGCCAAACTTCAAAGGCAGACGCACTCTGAGTCTCCTGATTTACCCAGGCTCCGACAAATATGTCAGCATCGAGTCCATCAACATTGCCAGATTGGTCATAATCAGCAGCCAGAGCCGTGTAAAAGGACCAGGAATAATCATCAGTTGGAGAGCCATCTGGGTCACCATTCAAGTTACCATCAAAGCCCACTCCCTGGGCATCTGCTATAGAGCCCTTCAGCGTGACTGTAAGCGAGTCATAGCTAGGTAGTGAACCATTGGGCTGGATCCACATACTTGAGGTGTCTATGCTCACCGTAGCAGGTATTTCTGTGCCTGACCGGTTGGTGATATGCACCATATCAGAGCTAATATTCTCATCCATAAAGTGTGTGAAATCAACCCAGATGGGATCAGCCCAACTGACCACACTTTGATCAACGGGATAAAAACTGGTAATCTGTGGGGCCAGCTGATTATCAATATCCAATTCCAGGATATGATTTGCCCCCATTTTCCATTCATCTCTTACGCTTGCCCGTAAACGGATGCCACTCAAGTCTACCCCTGAGAAATCTACTTCTGATGAGAATATGATCTCAGTCTCGTACTTGTCAGGTGTAAACAGTGTGTCAGTGATACCAAGAATGGGTGTCCAGGTCCCAAACTCATCCAGTTGGTAATCCCAGTCCACCCACAGATCATCTAGTGCGTGATCGGATAGGGATAATGTGAGACCAATATCCCCTGATTGTTCACCAGAGGGTCCGCTGACACTGATATCACCATGGTGATTATCAATATGGATATCCTGAAATGCTGATATGCCGGGATCATTATCAGCGACTGTGACTCGTAGCGATATTGGCTCGATATCAACCATTCCCAGATCGGTTTCTGAATCCCAGGTAAAACTCACAGTATCATCTGCTTCGAGCATTTCTGTCAGCATCGGTGTCAGCCAATCCATTGTATTCAATGAATAGAGGAGTTCGTAGGTGAGCGAATCGGATTCGTTATCAACCAGGGTAAAAGTCCCTGTGGTTAAACCAGAATACTCACCCCCCGCCAGTTGAAATTCAGCTTGAGGTGGACGATTGTTATCTAACAGGATATCCGTCTGATAATCATCACCAAAATCATGATCACGAACCTGAACTTTGATGGTGGTGGGATTGTTATCGATCCCTTCCAACTCCGGCGTCGATTGCCAGTAAAGCGTATCAGCGTATTCTCCTGATGGAAAGACATCGGTATTAAATGTGATAGCATGCCATTCGATCTCATCAAAGGAATAGCTACCTGATACATAGAGTGTATCATTCTCTGCATCTTCCAGGACGACAGGTATATTTACCAGATCAGAATATTCATGATCGGGATGAATTGATATACTCGGTATTGCATTGTTATCCAGATGGAATGGCGCAGTTGTATCCGGGATTCCCAACCCGTTTTCCGATGGTATCGCTCGGATGATGACGGATCCATCATACTGATCCAGATCAGCGGTGGAATTCCAGTTAAATGATCCGGAATAATCAGCCATCTCAATATTACTCAGATCTTCAACTGTACTTGCCGCACTCCAGTTTTCACCAGAGTTTGTCGAATACGACACCAGGAGGTGCACGGGATTGTTTCCCAGGTTACTGATGTTATAGGAGACTTCAACCTGATCAGAAACTTCACCCGATATATCATCCAATGAAACGGCTGCCACAATATTATCTACCAGAAGGATGGTTGAATCCGCATTGCCAGGATCCAGATCAAATGGAGACATTTTGATCTTTACATTGCCATAAAACATGGGTAGATCTGCTGCTGATAGCCAGGTCAGGTTGCCGGTATAGTCGTCAGGATAAATCCCTTGAAGATTTCCCAGGATGGTGGCTGTATTCCACTCGCGCAGGGCGAAAGTTTCAGATGATTCAGTTTGAGCGCTCAGTGTCCAGGTCTGAATTTCCTTGCCAGAAGCGTAGATTCCTTTAGAACCTTTCCTAACTGATGCAGTGCCCTTGCTTTGTGTCCGCAGAAGGAGATTCTCAGCAAACGAATAGTGTTGTTCCAGTCTTTCCAGGCTGGCAGCCAGATCCACATCGTCCACCCAGTATTGCACCAGGAGTAAAAGGCTATCTCCTTCAGTATCATCAAGGATGTAATTCATGGAAATACTGTCAGCTTGGACACTGGCAAGATCCAGAACATCCACACCGGGAATATCGTTGTTGTCAATATGGAAAGGCCCCAGTTCAAAAGCGGGTCCAACATTGGCGTCTGCAGGTGTGACGCGGAGTCGCGTATCCTCATCGTCAACTCCCTGTAAATCTGTTGATGATTGCCAGGTGAAGGATCCAGTGTAGTTCAGGGTATCAATATTTGATAGATCCTCTGCAACGCTTGCCGTGGACCAGCTCACCTGACTCGTGCGATAATCGACAGTCAAACTTACAGGGTCACTACCGCCATCTGTTATCTGATATTGAATGGGGATATCTTGTGAGAATTCCTCCTGATCGTGCATGGTCAGGCTGATGGCCGGCGCATCGATCTGGTCAATTTCCAGAACCAGGGTATCGGGAATCCCTGGATCGCCATCCGAAGGCGTTATTTTGAAGAATATATTGCCAACATAGTCTGGCAGATCAGTTGCGGAGTGCCAGATCAACTCATAATCACCATCATTTAATCCTGTTTGGACGCCTGTGACACTGGGATTGTTGTGCCAGACGGGCTCAAACTCCCGCTTGTACGCCAGAGCAAGATCAATGGGATCATTCTCAAGGTCATCCAGGGTGAAATTGATCGAAATATCTTCACGTTGCTCACCAGGATTTTCTGCAATGGAGATGGATGGACTCCGATTATTATCCACAGAAAGCATCAGAGTATCACCTATCCCTTCTGCCCATCCATCTGATGGTGTCAGCGCGAGATAGACAGAATCAATATCCTGACCTGGCAGATTATAATGGGTATACCAATACAGGGTTCCGCTATACGAGCCAGGATCAAGTTGGACAGTATCTCCAACGATGTAGGGTTGAAACCAATCATTGGTTTCTGTGAGGACGCTATTTCCACCCTGAGCATTAGGTCGCTTCAGATTGGATGCGTCATCCTGTGGTGTCACACTGAGCCCGTCGAAGTGCTCTCGAAGAATGCCAGATTTATTGCGTTTTGCTGATGACATAACTTCAGACGCGTCTTGCGGCGAGCCAGTCCGAAGCTCTTGAGCATAGTCTATAGCCCGTCGAGAATCGTCATCCTGCGAGCCAGTCCGAAGCTCTTGAGCGTAGGCTGGAGCCCGGCGAGAATCGTCATCCTGCGAGCCAGTCCGAAGCTCTTGAGCGTAGGCTCGAGACCGGCGAGAATCGTCATCGCGAGCGCGTCGACAGCTGTTTCCGTTTCTG
>CAZVSF010000130.1:0-8808 GCA_964630195.1 uncultured Lentisphaeria bacterium | reverse complement strand
CACCCTGACTGAGATACGAGAGCATGGCCATGCATCCCGCATTCAATGAAAGGGCATGAGAAGTAAAATTGCGGTGATGCATCGAGAGTCCGAATATAGAGATGTTTCGATTGCTGCCATCACCCCGATAGCTGGCCTGACCTGTGATCGTCATTCCTGATTTGAGCATATAGCTTAAATTTGTATTGAAAGTATGTCTGGCGGCCTTCTCATATTCTGTTTGAGCTGTATCAAGCAGATCCACAACATTTTCTCGATAACTGTAGCGGGAGCTGCTGATGAGAGACCGCCAGGGTCGCCAATTAATGGATGTTCGAAAGCGGGTGAGGGAAACTGTACTTTGAAATTGAGATTGATCCTGCAGATCGAGATCAAATTCGCTATAGGCTCTAATTCTCAGCTTTTTGCCCAGCCTTGCAGTTGAGCCGAGCAGAAAATAGTTCCTGGAAAAATTGCCCGATTCCGCTTCTCCGATCATTCCAATCTGCACATTTCCCCAATCAAATCGTTCTTCATCGAGGAATCCAAATTTATTGCGTTGTACATGACCCTGTATGTCATTGATATTGGACATCAAACCGCCTGCAACTGCCAACATTCTCTTGTCACTTTTCCAACTCAGTCCCAGACCATCGATCGTACCCAGCATTGAGAATTGCGGATGGTACATGCGCCCCAGCAGATAACTCATCCTGGATGCAGGGTTATCATAACTTAACATGATGGAATAGATGTTAGTTTGAGTTAAAGAATCCCGCGATGATCTGTTACTGCGGATATAAGTGCTGGCATCAAGGTGCTTTACACCCAGATCAAGAATTTTGAATTGACCGTAGATCGAACCCGTGGTCTCTCTTGCGCCATTGACGTCACCACCTCTATCTGAAACTCTTGATGAGACATATCCCGTAAAGGAAGGGGCAAACCTGTCGGATTCCAGATTCCTGGTGGCAATTGTTCTTGGTGTAAATGCGCTGCTATCCAAAAACACCTGAGCCGCTGGCTTTGTGACTGAACTGCTATCCTCTTCAATTGTCACTGCGGAGGCTTGTTCGACGACTGGACTGGTTATCCTTACTTCTACTTTGTCTCCAATGACCCAGGCAGTTTCCAGGGTATCGGGGGTCTCAAGTGAGGAAGATGAACCACTGGTTTGTGAAATAATACCGGTTCCTAATTGATCTTTTTCCCGATAGACTCGAATGGTATCACCTACTTGCACACCTGATTTTTTACCGAGATCAATATAGGCACGATCGCGACTGAGATAGGTAATTGAGCCCTTAACGAGCTCCTGACCAATAGCAGAATTAGATATCAGCAGCATTGCCAGAAGCAGGCAGGATGTAATAGTCATTTCAAGTTGTTTCATCAATCCCCACATTTTATTCATTTCCCCTGGGATGGCAGTAGTAGCAATCTTCTGAATCCACACCACTGCTGGGGTATGTTAAGCCATTACGACGTTCGCACCCACTGCCTTCACAATGCTCCGAATTCATGTGTGCCACAGAGTGACAACCTGAACCAAGACAACTAAAGGTCTGATAATCGCCACTTGCAGTGTGGCAGGTGGAACAACTATCCCAGACCCAGCGATGGCGACCGCTATGAATCGGAAAGAAAGTATCATGGTTAATCGCAAGAATCTGGTTCCAGCGCGTCGGAGCATGGCAGATCGAGCAGTCCATCTGACTTGTCAGACCATCGTGTGCTTCAAGTTCCGGTTGAAATTCCACATCGTGGCAAGACTGGCAATCCAATGAAGGTATTTTTCCTGGTGAAGTATGACATAAATAGCAGTCCATTAAATGATGACCGACCTGAAGTGGGAATAGCGTTTCATCATGGCGCCGGAAGGCTTGACCAATATCCCAATTTTCAGGGGAATGGCAGGTTTCACAGGCATTACCCCAATAGTTCTGGTGAATATCCTGATGGCAATTCGAGCATGCTGTGCCCTTCGTGTTGAATTGATGGAATGCTTCAATGGATTCACTTGAATGACATTGGGTACATGCCAGATCCTTATGGCTGTATTCCAGTCGGAAATCGGTAGCTGTATTGTGATCAAAGCTTGGTGTATCGGAAAGGGGGAACCAGCTGCCTGATTTGTGACAGTCGAGACACACACGTTCTTCAACAACTTGCGATAGAAGTACCAGAGGAAGCATCACCAACGCCAGGATGAGACTAATTCGTCTCATCTGCTTTTTTCTCTGTGGGTTGGGGTATGGTTCTCATCTTGAAAAAATTAAGCAGATCGTCACCACAGTCATCTTCATCTCCAGTGGGATGGCAGGTGAAACAATCCTCGGGTGTGACTCCCGACTGGGGATAGGTATTGCCATTGCAGCTTTCACAATTGGCACCCTCACAATGTTCATTGTTCATTGATGCTACGTTGTGGCAGCCTGCTCCAAAACAAGTGAAGCTTTGATAGTCATTGGGGTCAATATGACATTGAGAACAATCATTCCACTCGTTGCGATGCTGCCCACTGTAAATTGGAAAATTTTGGCCATCATGATCAAATGTGGATGGTTCCCACGCGGTCATTGAGTGGCACGTCTCACAGGTCAGGGGGTAGGATGCGCTGGCGTGGTTTGGATCCGTTGCAGAATTGTAGTCAGGTAAATGACAGCTTCCGTCTGCACAGGTTCTGATGGGCGTTACGATTTGCCATGGGTTATGGCAGCTCTGACATTCAACGACCATGTGAGCGCCAACCAGGGGATAACCGGTCGTCTGCTCATCATGAACGAATTGCGATGGTGCCCAGGCATTGGTAGTATGGCAATCGGCGCAATTCTGTGAAAATCCCATGGTTTCATGGGGTGGATTCGTTGATGTTGAAAAATTATCCTGGTGACACGAGGATGCCGCGCAGGTTCTCACCTGTGGTTCTATTTGCCAGGGGTTATGACAGCTCTGACATTCAACCGTCTCATGAGATCCAGTAAGCGCATATCCCGTGGTCTGCTCATCATGTACGAATTGTGATGGCGTCCAGGCAGTCGTTGAATGACAATCCACACAATTCTGTGAAAATCCCATGGTTTCATGGGGTGGATTCGTTGATGTTGAAAAATTGTCCTGATGACAGGATGCAGAAGAACAGGTCCTCACCTCAGCAGGCGGTTCCCAGGAGGAGTGGCAGCTATTGCAGCCGATGCCCAAATGAGCGCCATCGATCAGAAAGCCGTGTGACTCAACATCATGTACAAAAGTACTTGGCGACCACTGATCCGATCTGTGGCAATCTGCACAAGATGTTGGGAATGAGAGCTCGTTGTGTGGCGGGTCAATTGTTGCAGTGTATTGTACCATATGGCAGGTTTCACAGCTGATCGTATTTATCTCATGGGTAAAGATGGATGGATCCCAGGCGTCCTGGGAATGACAGGTTTCACACAGACCGCCTGGAAAACCATTCGCTTCATGGTCGGGGTCTGTCGTTGCATTAAAGTTGCTCTCATGACAGGCAAAACAATCTGTGGCTAGACCCTCCCAGGTAGCGGTTTCGTGGCAGGCATAGCAATTATCAGGCAGGAGATCCAGGTGAGCTCCCTGCAGCTCATAGCCAGTTAGATCAGGATCATGATCAAACAGAGATGGTTTCCAGCTCACCTGACCATGACAGATCAGACAATCCTGGCTAAATCCATACTGGGTATGATCAGGACTGGGGGTTCCTGACGTGGCGGTGTAATCCTCGAGATGACAACCTTCGCAGGTGTTGGGTAGATCGTAGCCATCGGCATGACATACACTACACTCCTGGTCAGCATGGGCACCAATAAGTGGAAACCCCGTCAGGCTATGATCAATTGACTCAGAATCCCAGTTATCTGTCGTATGACATACATCGCAAGTTACTGGTATACCGGCTATTATATGATTTGGTTCAAGCGATTCATCATAATTCGCCCGGTGACAATTGACACATTCTGAAGGTTGCTCAGAATAGGGAGCTACTGTGTGGCAGTCCACACAAATAGGTTCGACATGTGCGCCAGTCAGTGGATATTCAGAGTCAACATCATGATTCCAAA
The DNA here is from genome assembly GCA_964630195.1 of uncultured Lentisphaeria bacterium. Classification (GTDB taxonomy): domain Bacteria; phylum Fidelibacterota; class UBA8477; order UBA8477; family JABMPR01; genus JABMPR01. The sequence continues at coordinate 4,753 of CAZVSF010000130.1, read as the reverse complement.
GGCTGGGCAGCCAGTCAATCGTTGTATGGCATTCCTCACAGTTCTCGTCAAATTCAGCTTCACCATGGGGTGGATTGACTGACGATTCCCAATCAAGTAAATGGCAGCCGTTACAGGAAGTGGGGGTCGATGTAAAATTCTGATTAATGTGGCAACCAGCGCATATGGTGGTCTCGTGGGCACCCAGCAGGAGAAATCCTGTTTGCTCGTGCACAAAGCTTGAATTCCAGGTGAAACTATCATGGCAGGATTGACAATCCCGGGGAAAACCTTCTGCCCCGTGGGCTGGATCTGAAGTTGATTGATAATCAGTGAGGTGACAACTCACACATTCATTAGGCGTATTGTCAGCGCTTTGTGTGTGGCAACCAGCACAACTCGCCGTGTTGTGCATCCCCAGCAATGAGAAGGAGGTTTCATTATGATTAAAACTGGATTGGGTCCAATGTGCACTTTCCGCGTTGTGACAAACATCGCAATCATTCCCGAGATTTAAAATCTGATGTGATGGGTTTGTACTGGCATTATAGTTCGCCGCATGACATCCAATACAATCAAGGGGGAGTGTACTGCCGCCACCGGGGTTGCTGAGATGACAGGTCTCACAACTCAAATTCCTGTGAGGTCCCATTAGTGGAAAATTTGTCAGATCATGATTCTGTTGCTGGGTCGCCAGTGCCCACGAATCAGGGTTATGGCACCTTCCGCAATCCTGTCCCCATTGATCACTGTGAATATCCTCATGACAACCTATACAATCTGATGATACCTGACTGAAATTATGCTTCTCAGCAAGGGTAGAACCGGTATGACAGCGGCTGCAGTCAATATCGCTGTGGGTCCCCAGTAACTCGAATCCAGTGGTGATATGATCAAAGTTTTGACCTGTGTCTGTGGTCCAGTCACCCCCAACATGGCACATATCGCAAGCCAGATCTGTTTCGATCTCCTGGTCTCCCTGTGCGTAAATAAAGCTTCCCAGGGAAAGGATGATGCTGATAAGGATGATCCTCAACGCTCGAACTCTCCAAAGCTATGGCAATCCTGACACTTATGCGCGATTGGTTTGAAGCGGATGGTATTCAATCCGGACTCGAATTTGTGGCACTGACCACATTTGAGATCCTTATGTTGACCATCCAGTGGAAATTCGGTCAGTGAAAAGTGATCAAACCTGGGTATCTGCCAGGTCTGGGTAGCATGACAATCTGAACAGAGACGTTGTTCGAATTGACTGGAATGGACATCAGTATGGCAGGCATTGCAATTGGTGTCAATCGCCTCGTACTGAACAATTTTATTCACAGGTTTATGGCATTTTGCGCAATCCACCTCTGTGTGCTTCCCCGTTAGAGCAAAGGATGTTTTGTTATGATCAAATGATAGATCGACCCATTCTGAGGTTTTATGGCAATTCTCACACCAATTTCCATCTTTTTTATAGCGCGAAAATTGTTCACCGTGATTGTTGGTGTGACAGGATTGACATTCCAGAGGATCCCAGTTATAAACTGGCTTATCATCTTGCCTGTGGCAAAAGATACAGGGTTGCGCCAGATGGGCTCCGTCGATCGGGAATCGAGTATTACGATGTTCTATCACCCCAAATAATGCAGGGAAGAAGCCCCGAACGCTATGGCATCGATCACAGGAATTATCACGATCCTGTGTCTGGAAGGCCCCTTTATGGTAGTCCTCGTGACAGTCAGTACACTGATCAAAACTTGTTGCCAGCTTGAATCGTTGCTTATCTGTATGGCATTTTTCGCATTTTACCGAGATATGCTTGCTAATCAATGGGTACTGTGTTGCCTGGTGATTAAACGCACCCGACACATCCTCCTGCTTGAAGGTGACCTCCGTATGGCACTTCAGACAATTGGTTCCAAAAGAACCTTTATGCTGGTCGTCGTGGCAATCCGTACACAGATCAAATTTCAACCCTGAATATTTTTGAACTTGATATTTGCCGACTGCTTCTTGCGATTCCTTATGGCATTTCGCACAATCCAGCTTCTTATGGGCGCCTCTCAAGGGAAATTTTGTACGGCTGTTGTGATCGTATTCCTTCTTGGCAGTTTTCCAGTCGTTTTGATTATGACAATCCTGGCAGACCTGGTCCTTGAATTCATTCTTATGGACATCCGCATGACAATCTGTACAATTGGTGCCTAATCCCAGGTAGGTGGAGGAAAGGACGGCATGATCCTTTTTATCCTTGGCGTAATCCAGAATATCCTGGGAAACAATCAGCTCACTTTTGTGACACTCCTGACAGTTCAGGTCCAGATGCTTTCCTTTTATTTCATAGCCAGTAGACTTATGATCAAATTCTTTTTGGGAAGGTTCCCAGTGAATCATCTCAAAAGCCCTATTCTTATGATCGGAATGGCAGGTCGTGCAATTCTTTTCCTCGAGCCCGCCGTGGAAGCCAGCGCTGTTTTCTATCCTGGTTTTGATGGGCGTATGGCAATCGAGACACTTCGGGCTCAGATCCTTGCTGCCCCAGGTGTGACAGGTTAGGCAGTTTGTCAGTCCAGAGAGATGTGCGTGTGCATCAGAAAGCGGCCCTGGGCTCAACTGGGCTTGCAGCACAAATGGATGGATGGCAAATAATATCAGGGCGAGTGTAATGGTCTTCATTTTCATGAAATGGTGGATGTCCCAAATTGAATACCAATTGAGTTCATCAACTTAAACGGAGGAATACCACCGGCAAAAATGAAGACATAATCATTTTTTATTTGTTTCTTTTCATCGAGATGATTGACCATCACGTGATCATCATAAATGGAATCAACAGTCGATTCATAGAGGATATTGATCCAACCATTTTTCACTGCCTTGGCAACCTGCTCATCATTTCTGGTTTTTATACGGGCAAATCCGTTCTTCCGATAAGATATGGTGACAGTGTTACCGGGCTGTTGACCTAGACCCACTGCTGCTTCAACGGCTGAATCTCCGCCACCGACAACCAGAATGTGTTTGTTCTGGTAAGTCCCTGCATCGATGAGCTTATAAGCCACCTTGCTTAGATCTTCACCGGGGACTTCAAGTTTTCTTGGCGTTCCGCGTCTACCCAGTGCAAGCACGATATATTCGCTTACAAATTCACCCCCACTCGTGGTTATTTTGTATTTATTGCCATCTGGTTTAATTCCCTGAAGTTGATGACCACTTTGAAAATCTGGTTTATGCGTTTTAAAAATTTGATCCCAGATCTCCAGCAATTCCTCTTTGGAATACTCAGAGTTGCTCATTTCACCATAGCCTGGCATCTCAATGGGTTGTACCATCACCAATTTTCGTCTGGGGTATTGCAGGATCGTACCACCTGGCTCACTCTGATCCAGGAGAATGACAGGGTATCCCAACTCCATGAGGGAAATGGTGCAGGATAAACCGGCTGGTCCGGCTCCGACCACGACAATAGGATCAGAGGGTGGGGAACCCTGCAAACGCTTGTGGATGGATTGGGCAACCCTGGCACCCTGGTTTACAGCATTTCTGATAAGCGCCAGTCCACCCAATTCACCAATGATGAAAATATTTTTGTAGTTACTCTCTAATTCGGCATTGAGTTGTGGAATATCTTCCCGACTTGAAACGTCTCCCAGTCCAACGGTAATTCCACCAACAGGACAACTTTCCATGCATACTTCATGACCCACGCATTTGCTGCCGTTTATCAGGACGGCTTTTCCGCCAACGATCCCCAAAATTTCACCCTCAGGACATACCTTTGTGCAAATACCACAACCAATACATCGAGATAAATCGATGATGGGGTGTTGCATCGTGGCCTTATTGGAACCGATGCGGATAGCCTCATCCAGTTTTTCCTGTGTCTGATTGTGTTTGCGTCTCCATCGTATGAGATAGGGTATCGTAAAAATAAATATGAGCAGGGCTCCCAATAACCATGACAGTAGCGCTTCGTTTTTTAAAATATCCATGTGAATCCAAAGCTTAGGGTGAGAATGATATGCAGTGTCAAAACAATGAAGATGGCATATGCAAAAGGTTTGTGAATTACATGCCACCAATGAAACACTTTAGAAACGGCATCCAGCACAACCACGCGCTGGCCCATAATGACCTGCTTTTCAATGGTGTCTTTAAAAAACAGAACATTCTGTTTGCTGATGCCATAGCGGTTTTCAAACTCACTGAGAATTTGCTTCAACTGATAGCGGCGTTTCACGTCGAAAATAAGCAGATTATAAAGTGATCGAAGTATCCCCGAACCGCTGATTTGAGGGGTCATGCGCTGTAGTTTGTTGATATCTTCTGGTGAGATACCAAATTCCATCTGGAGTGCACGTAATTTACTGGCTTTTTCTGTATTGATCTGTTTCATGCTCATCTCATGACCATCCCGGCGACGTGGGATATGACCGTACAAATACCTGCCCACAATGCCGCTGAGCATTACAGCTATCATGGCCCAGTACATGACACCGATGAGACCTTCAAATTTGAAGGCGGCATGGTAGCCAGCCATGAGGGGGGCAACAATTCCAAACCACATGTGGTATTTCAGCCATTGGCTCAAGCGACCCAGACCACGTAGTCTGTTCCACCTCTTTCGAATGATATACATCCATAAGAGGATCATTAAAAATGCTGCCAGAAAACCAACGCCATGACCATAGAGTCCAGAGGGACCGTACAAACCATCTAGATCCTTGAGGAGATAGCGCTCGGCAACAGGAGTGTTCAGGTAATCGATTCCGTGCATGGAATAAAA
>CAZVSF010000129.1:0-8857 GCA_964630195.1 uncultured Lentisphaeria bacterium | reverse complement strand
CTGTTGCTCTGATCCATATTCCAGACATCCTCGAGGTCTTCCAGATAGCTTTTTTCCAGATTCTGAGTACCACCATCAGAATAAATGGCATTTTTCCAGGCCAGGGACAATTCACTGCCCGGGGAAAACCTCCAGGTCATCACGGCGTCAATAGTCAAGGCATTGAAAACCGTATTCAAATCACCAGTAAATGCGCTGGGAGACAGGTTGCCATCTTCCATCAGATCAAAGAATTCTTTGTATTCCACGGTTGAGCGGTAGTGTCTCAGGCGGATATCAGATTCCAGATTTCTACTGACGATGAAGGAGGAATAGATAGAGTTTTCCGTCGTGATGTGATCACGTTTTCCGAAGATTGGATTATCATTGTCATCGAAGTCAGCAAAACCGTGGTTATTTGAGCGTTGATGTCTATCCAACTCATACTCTATCATGAATTGATTGCTAATTCGCCATTTAGGGTTTAGCCCATATCCCCGCCATTGACTTCCTCTGCGTGTCACTGCTGATATTCCAGTCCAGGCACTCATAGAGAAGGGCTTATTAAAGTTGGAAGCCACCCATAAGTGTGTATCGAATTGCGTTGGTACTGTATAATAGCGGTCATCAACCCGCGTCTCATAGTAGTCATGACCTTCTACTGGATTCCACGACATTCCGCCACCAATAGAATAGTAGTTCTTGAAATGAGCCTCATAATTGGCATTAATATTTAGATAGGTAAACACCCGGGGCTTGTACAGCTGAGAATAGCTGGCTTCAAGTCTGAATTGGGCACCATTCACCCTCCAGACAGGGTCCAAAGTTTGAAGCTCGAGCCATGCAAAATTCTCCACCTCATTGGATTGACGCAAGAAACCCATATCATTGGGGTCAAAGAATTCACTCTCCACTGAATGGCCCACGGCGTACTGGACAGCACCCTGATCCTCGACAAATTGAAAATAATACGTAAATCCACTCGAATTACTATCAGGGAAACTCAGATTGTTATAAGCCCCTCTCGAGTCAAATCGCCATTTGTTATCTTTGGTGTAGAGTCTGGAATCGTACCCGATGACATTTGCATCTCGGAAATCATCCGTAGAGTCATCCCCGGAAAATCGTTGGACATTGGTGTTGGTTAGACTGACTTCGGATCCGTTTTGCAGGTTTTTGCTCACAACAACCAGGTTGTAGTTGGATGTGGGGTTGGTGAGATACTCTCTTTCATTTCCCAGGGAATCTTCAATAACAGCATGCATAGGTGCTGTGATAGCATTGAAAAATCCCAGACCCAGTCCATTCACGGTCTGCCCTGTCACTTTGGTTGCATTAATCAATTGTGTGACATCTGGATTGGATAAAAGTGTTTCTCCATCATCAAGAAAATCATCATCTGCAACCTCCCAGTATCGGAGTGGTGTAGACCCTACTCGTCTGGAATAGAACAGATCTGCTTTTTGGAGGAGTTGAGTCCCTTCGGTGAAAAAGGGGCGATGCTCATTGTACTGTATCTCGAAGGGAGAAAGATTGAGTTCGATATTATCTGATTGTACTTGACCAAAATCCGGGATCAGAGTCATATCAAGGGTAAAGCTCTCATTGATCCCATACTGCAGATCCATTCCACCGCGATAGGAGGTTGATGATGCCATTTCTCCATCATCAACGGGATATCGGTCCGCCGATATGGATGCATAAGGTGTAAATGACAAACGCAGGGGTGTCTCCAGATTCTGAATGCCCTGAAGCAAACCCGCCTGTTGGGCAAAGTTACCCATTTCCTTATCCAGAGAAGTCCAGGTATAAGTCTCACGTGTGCTGCTGCGACCGCGGGCCATATTGAAACCCCATGTTTGAACGTCCTTGGGTGGAAAGCGCATTTGGCTAAAGGGAATGGCCATCTCAGCCGTCCAGCCTTCCCCATCGATCTGGACATCACTTTCCCAAACGGGATTCCAGTTAAAATCATTACCGTTAGGACTCCACTTTGAGTCAATCTGAACCCCAGCGGCTGTGACAACAAAATTGAGCTCATTAGCTCCATCATTAAAAGGATTTATCCACAGACCAATCCAATCTGCCACAACATCCCAATCATCTCGCTTGCCAAGCTGGGTTTTGATACTGGATGGATCCGGGTCATCCATCCTGCATGCGATATACAGGGTCACATCATCATAGAGAACCCTTATCTCCGTTTTAACCGGGGCATGTCCACCACTTTCAGGTTCAAATCGATAAAAATCGGTGGCTGGTTCTACTGATTCCCAGACCGCCTCTTCAATTCTACCATCAATAGTGGGGACTACTGTCGTCCTGGTGGTTTGAATCGTCTTCTTTTCCTCAGCAATGGAGGTACTTGTTATAAATAAAACGCCCAGAAGCAGGGCTTTTATACATCTCATAAACTTGCTCTTTTCTTTATGGATCAAGGTCTATCAGGATTTACCCAACCCCAATTCTTTTAACTTCCGTGAGAGATTTGATTGTTGCATACCCAGACTAGCGGCCGTCCGACTGATATTGCCGGCATGCTGACGTAATTGTGATTCAAGGAAGCGCTCCTCGAACATGCGTTTCGCATCGGCGAATGGACGTGTTTCAGTAAAGATAGCAGAATCTCCATCTGACGAGACTACCTGGTTCAGGTGAGGTTTCACCTCAGGCAGATCGATCTCTTCATTTGGACTCAGTATATAAAGACGTTCGATGAGATTTCTCAACTCACGGATGTTTCCAGGAAAGGGATAGCCAACTAACATGTTCATGGCATCCCGGGAAAAATGCTTGGTCATCAGGTTTAATTCAGCTGCATAATGACTCAAAAAATGGTTCAGAAGGGTCTTGATGTCCCCTTCTCGCTCCCGTAGCGGCGGCAAATTAATTGGTACGACATTCAGACGATAAAAAAGATCCTCTCTAAATTTTCCTTCTGAGACCATCTCTTCCAGTGGTTTATTGGTAGCTGCCAGAAGCCGGATATCAACAGATTGGGTTTGGGTTCCACCAACACGCTCAAATTTTCCGTCCTCAAGTACTCGCAATATCTTGGCCTGAGCGGACAAACTCATATCTCCGATCTCATCCAGAAACAGGGTCCCGCCATTGGCCATCTCAATTTTTCCCTTTTTCTGGCCAACTGCGCCTGTGAATGCGCCCTTTTCATGCCCAAACAACTCACTCTCGACCAGCTCAGATGGAATGGCTGCAGCATTAAACTTTACAAAGGCATCTTCGGCCCGCGGGCTGGCTGCATGAATTGCATGCGCCACCAATTCCTTGCCGGTACCACTCTCTCCACGAATGAGCACCTTGGCAGAAGTGGGTCCAACCCGGCGTGCAGTATCAAGGACCTGTTGGATCTGGGGAGAACTGCCAACCAACTGATATTTATCCTTCTGAGCCTGCTGAACGAGCGCCGACCTTTTGGCAAGCGTTTGTTTCTCGGACAGGTTGCGTATAGCCAGCTTAACTCTGGCCAGGGAAAGTGGTTTCTCCAGAAAATCGTAGGCACCAATTCGTAGGGCGTCTACAGCTGTTCCCACGGTTGCATGGCCAGATATCATAATCACATCCAGAGTATCGTCCAGTTCACGGATCCCCTTTAGAACTTCGATACCATCCATTCCCGGGAGTCGAACATCCAGCAGGACCAGGTTTACATTTTCAATTTTCAGGAGTTCCAGACCATCCTCACCGGTACCAGCCTCCAACACTTGATGGCCTTCATCCTCGAGGATATCCCTCAGGGTCAGGCGAATATTCTTCTCGTCATCAATGATTAATATTTTGATTTTATGATCAGCCATTTTGAAATCCATTCTGGTTTGTTAATTGTTGCTCATTTCCCGATTGCAGGGAAAAATAATCGTAAATGTAGAACCCTCTCCCAGCTTGCTGGTGGCTTTGATATCACCACCATGCTGTCTGATGATACGCCGCACGATGGCCAGACCCAAACCGGTTCCCTTTTTCTTGGTTGTAAAATAGGGTTCAAAGATTTTCAAAAGATCCTCTTCTGAGATCCCGACACCATGATCCTTGATGCTAATCGTACAAGATTGGTTCAGGACGGAGGTCGCTACTTCAACATGAGGTTCCGTCTTGCACGCCTGTATGGCATTTTGAATGAGATTGACCAAGACCTGCTTGATCTGCATAGTGTCTGCATATATTTCCTTGAGACTTTCATCCAGATTCAGATCGATGCGGACTTCATCTGAGTATTGATCTGAAATATCCTGTAATTGTCGATTCAGATCATAATTTTCAAATTGGGCTTCAGGCATTTTTGCAAACCCAGAAAAAGCAGTCACCAGTGATTGTAGATTATCAACTTCCTCATTCACTATTCTTAGAGACTTCTCCAGTATTTGAGGAAGATCCTCTGCCTTTTCATAATATTTCATTTCCAGTCGTTGGGCGGCCAGTCGAATAGGTGTCAAAGGATTTTTGATCTCGTGAGCCATAGCCCGGGCCATTTCTTGCCATATCGTTTGTTTTTCGGCTTCTATCAGACGTTCTCTACTCTGATTTAATTCATACACCATGTTATTAAAGGCGATGATGAGATCATTTAGAGGAGAGTAAGCGCTCTCTTTCACTTGAAAATCAAAATCACCACCCTTCAGCTGCTCAGTTGCAGCAAGCAAGCGGGTTAGCGGTCGGGTGATGATCATAAATAAAAAGAGAAAGATGCTTCCGGTAAGCACAATCATCACCAGCACGATACCAATGGAATATCTTTTAATATCCCGACTGTAAAAATACCCGGCGTTTTCGATCTTGGTGAGATCCCTGACGACATCCTCCATATCTTGAATGAACTGGACACGATCGGTGGAATCAAGATGAACGCCATAGGCTTTATGGATATCTTTGACCTTCTCTATGGTAGAAAGATCACTGATCTGCTCCTGATACGAAGTGAGATTACTTATAAAAAAGTCGCGCATGAGCATGGCGGCGATCAAAGTCACCAGGCTTACCAGGATCATGATCTGGATCCTGAATGATGGCAGCTTCAATTTCACAGTATGAGCTGCCTTTTTCTAAAAGTCTCTGAAATGTGAACGGGTCGTATGCGATTCCAGAAGGACATCAGGTTGATCCGATCAGTGATCCCAGGCATTTCCATTTCTTCCATAAAGGCTGAAATTCTTAAAAAATACAACTGATCATCATCCATGACACGCATCCTACAGAATAGAGCATTCTCTATCTTAACCCACTCCTCTTTTGCGCTTTCCAGCGAATAAATTTGTTCGGTTTTCTGCTCTTCACTGCGATAGACACGGTATTCATCTTCAAGGAGAGAATATCTAAACTGGTGTTCCCAGTCGGCAATAGCTACCACAGAATCGTTTGCCGCGTTTACCAGATCAACTTCAAAATGAATGGTCACCGTATCACCAGACTCCAGGAGTATATCCAGATCTGGTGTAAAACTTTCCATGAGGATGGCTGAGCAGTATAGACGATCGCCCCTGACTTCGAGACGCACATCCTCAAAATAGGGATCTGTCCCAACAAAGGCTGTCAGCAGCAGCTGAGAAACGACAAGCGCACCTGCACCCAGTTTATCAGATAAAAACTGAAGCATGCAGGTCTTTCTCTCGGTTGGTCTTTAGGTACATCGTGAGTGTCATTTTCGGATGTCGCCTACCTGGGTTTCTGGTTTATTCTGTATTCACATTCATTTTTAGGACGTCTCCCGGTACAACTTCCACTGAGGAAGACTTGAGTACAATAATGTTGCATTTCGGTTTTATGTAGGGATGGCTTAACTGCACTACACCAGCTTTCACATGTTCCCTGACGATAAAAATGCCCTCGGGCGTTTCTACAAATCGTACAGTAATCGAATAATTTGAGCTTGAATTGAAATATGCTGCCTCACAAGACGCATGCTCCATGGGTAGACCTGTTGGGGTTACCACCTCCAGATCTTCAGTGAGAAGGGCTGAAAACAATGGAGTTGTCAGCACAATAAAGCCCAAAACTCGAATTAATATTTTCATATTCTCTGCCTGAATAAAAATCATGATGCCGACATGCTATAGATATCGGCATCATGAAGGTTAGCTATTTAGCTTAATTTAGAATCCAAACCATAGACCCAATGAGAGCGTGGGAGCACTCAGCTCAGAGAGCTTTCCAGTACTTCCTGTGAGCTCATAGGTATCCACCTTTGTATCAACGGCTGTGTTCCCAAGAGTGGTCTTCCAACCATCAGTAAAACCGTATCCATAGAGATATCCATATTCAGCCTTCAATCTCATCCAACCTGTCAGTCTGAGCATCACGCTGGCACGGGGGTGCACAATAGCATAGTTCTTGGAAAAGTTTACTGATGTGCTTTTTGTATCGATGAGCATATCACTTATAGTATCCCAGTTGAACTCACCATCATCCTGGGTAACATTCAAATCGATGCCACCAAGTCCCAGTCCAACACCACCACTGATCGTGGCCCATGAAAAGGGAGCCAGCCTTTTTTCAACAGTCAGTCCGCCATAACCCATATTAAAGGTTACTTCACGTTGAACAGTTTCGCCTGATGTTGAATGAACAGCAGTCACTTTATTCGATACGCCGCCCCAGTTTCCAAATCCACCGAGGAACCAGCCATTACCAACATATCCCTGACCTGAACCTCCCCACATCACAACACCTTCTTTTTGAAAGGGTGTTGATGACAGTCCGAGTTTGGTCATCAAATCGACCACATCAAGAAATTCATCCTGGACCAGCATGGGTGTGAAACCACCGCCACCGAAACCACGAGAGTTTTTACGCTTCTTATCTTTTCCCTTTTCTTTGTCAAATTTTAACTGGGCGGTTGTTTCTTTTTTCTCAGGGGCCATGAATGTTGCGGTCGTTGAGTCCATCCCTTCATCTCTCCAGAAAACGATTTTTACCGAGTCACCATATTTTTTGCTGCGAATCAAGCGCACAAGATGATCCTCATAGCGGACTTTTGTTCCGCCAAAATACATGATGATATCGTCTTCGATGATGCCAGCTTTATCTGCTGCTCCGCCGTTTACTGTTCCATTTACCAATACACCGTAGGCATAGGGGTAACGCATTTTATAGGCATCTTCAAAATCCATATTGCTCAGGTATACGCCAAGCTTTGGACGTGAACTTGATTCTTCATCATCTATGCTAATATTGATTCCTGTTTCAACGCCAATTTCATCAAGTGCATCCTGAACTTCAATGGCAACATCGTTCAATTCTTGTTCAAGGTCTTGAGCTCCATCCACTTTTATGTGAATTTGGCCATCTGCAAGTAGAGTACTTGTTGTCAGAAGTGTCAGTGCAAGTGTCATCACCATGGCCAGAACCTTACGGCTCTTTAAGGTGAATAACAATCCTGAGAGATTGCTCCAGGCTGCCAGAGGATCTGTTGTTTTAGTCATTTTCGGGGTCCTTTCTAATCTATCGTTTACCATTTTGATTTCTCTTTTCAATTTCAATTGCTCTCATCTAGGGTCAATTGCCATGCCACAATAAAAAGGTCATACGATAAGTTACTGTAATATCAGTTATTTATTATTGCAATTTATACACTTCATAAGTTGGCTCTAAGCGTCAATTTAGCATCATTCTGATATAGCGCCATATCAGAATGATATGTGCTGAAATTTAATTCAAATTTCTTTATCGACATCTACGTGATTTATTGCTTGAAATCGCTTGAATATTGGGTGTGTATCTGGGATTGTGCTAGATTTTAATGCAACTGATTTTTCGAACCAAGGCGGTCAGGAGAGACGCAAAATCTTCTCGTACTCGGATACCTGTTTCCATCACTTCAGTATGATTCAAAGGCTGATCCAGAATCCCGGCTGCATAGTTGGTCAGACAACTGATTCCAAGCACATCCATACCCAACTTGTAGGCAAGCATGCTTTCATGTACTGTGGACATCCCCACCGCATCTGCTTGCTTGTGTCTTAAGAACCTGATCTCAGCCGGTGTCTCGTAGGAGGGACCATTCAAACCAGCATAGGAACCCGTCTTGAGGGGTATGCGGATCTTTTCTGCAATGTTTTGCACCAGGCCTAATAGATCCAGATCAAAAATGTTTTCAGGTTCAGGTTCTTCAGCAAAAATCGAATGCCCCGTCTGATTCATCAATTTTGTGATAAGCATCAGATCACCGGGTATAAAATCCTTCCGAATACTGCCGGCAGCATTGGTCAGAATGATGGTTCGCGCGCCCAATGCCTGCAATATTTCCACAGGATAGACCACCTGATCGAGTGTGTAACCTTCGTAGAAATGGACCCGGCCTGAATTGACCAGAACCGACACATCGCCAATAAAGCCGTGGACCAGTTCACCGGAGTGACCCTCAACTGTTGAGACGGGCAAACCGGGAATATCAGCAAATGAAATACTTGTGGTCCTGGATAGTGAATCTACAAAATTTCCGAGACCGGAACCCAGCACCAGAGCGATATCAGCATTGAATACTCCTCGTTTCCGAATCTCTTCAACTGCTGTATTAATCAAATGGATATTCACTTGTCGTATTCCCTAGAAAATAATATTTCCAGTCTTTCCTCAACCCCGCAAAGGACGTGGGAGGCAGTCAATCGACCGTGGCGATCTCAGAATCGAGATTGCTTCGTCGCGATGCTCCTCGCAAAGACTAAATTTAATGTATCGATGGTAGCAATTTTTCTCACGTTAGTTAGATAAATTTTCTGTTACAGCCGCCGTACTCAGTTGTCCACAAGCAGCATCTATATCATCCCCCTGGCTCCAACGAACGGTTACACCAAAGCGAGCGCCTTCTAGCGCTGCCAGAAAGGTTTCAATGCGTTTTTTGGATGGGCGTAAATAGCCACCGACGACT
>CAZVSF010000128.1:5642-8861 GCA_964630195.1 uncultured Lentisphaeria bacterium | reverse complement strand
CCAAACATCCCGGGACCCTTCAGGTATTCCTCCTCGTGGGGTCCAGAGATCTCATAGCCACTCCTGGTGATGAATTGGTGCAAACGCCCAACCGTTGGACCCTCACTGGCATATGATCCCTTGTGGAGAATTTCAGCAACCTCACCATATTCCCAGGTTTCCAGTTTTAGTTCGGGGTGCTCAGCCAGGGCTTTTTCCGGAATGGCCGTGACGCTCTGGGCAACGGGAAGTGCATAGATGCCCAGCCACTGATCTTTGGGAGTATCAAGACTTTTCGGCCAACGTGCACGAGGTGCTGCCATATCCATATCGTGGTCCTTCTTCAGCTTAAAAAAAGTTGAAATCAGGGCCCCAAAGGCATTGCCTACAGTCTCGTTGGGATCACCAACAGCTTCATAAACCAACATTTTCTGGGGAGCTTTTTCGCTGATTTGCGGCTCCAGTAAATACTCATATTCCTGGAAGTTTTTACTGCAGCCCATTAAAAGGATGATGGCCAGAAATAAAGATAACTTGATTTTCATGGGGTACCTCTGTCGCTTGTTTTAAGGTTTATCGATTGCCCCGATGGTTCGATTCTTTATTCTTTACATAGATCAACTTGAATCTTCCCGTGGGACTTTCACGCATATCTATATCAAACATATGGGTTGATTTTATAAGGGGGGTTAATTTTTGAAAGCCGTAATTTCTGGCGTCAAAATTAGGTTGTTTTTTCTGCAGCAGATTACCCACATCACCGAGGAAGGCCCAGCCATCATCATCAGCCAGATCTGATACCGTGGACGAGATCAACTTGATAACGCGGGGAGTAATCTTGTCCACATCCTTTGCCTTCGGTTTTTTGCTCTTCGTTACTTCGGATTCGTTATCCTCAGCCAGATTTTTCAGGATTTCGATATAGATGAACCGGTCGCAGGCGACAATAAAGGGCTGTGGCGTTTTCTTCTCACCTATACCAAAAACTTTCATCCCTGCTTCGCGTAAACGTGTCGCCAGTCGGGTAAAATCACTGTCGCTGGAAACCAGACAGAATCCGTCGACCTTTTCCGAGTAGAGAATATCCATGGCATCAATGATCATGGCAGAATCTGTGGCATTCTTACCGCTAGTATAGGCATATTGCTGAACGGGGGTAATGGCGTTTTCCAGGAGGATGTTCTTCCATTTTGAGAGATTGGGTTTGGTCCAGTCACCATAAATCCGCTTGATGGTGGGATTTCCATATTTGGCTATCTCTTCCATCATCTCTTTTACATGGGCAGATGGAATATTATCCCCATCAATCAAAACGGCGATATTTAAATCCATGGCAGGTCTCCTGTCTGTTTATGGCTGAGCTGAAACATCTGATATTCCACAGATATTAACATGTTACAGCCCAATTGGGGACATTAATTCCAGGGAAGTCAGATCCTATTCGTTCATGACGTAAGCCTGGTTGAGAGTCTGGATCTGAGTCTTCCACACTCTCTGGAAGCGAGCAGGATCAACCGCCGGTTTTTTGATCATCATGGAACACAGCCTCCTTTGACTTCTGGTGCTGCTGGTTTTGGAATAAAGCTGTAAGGCGTGGGTGGAAAAGTCCCTGACCATAAAATCAAAGATTTGATCCACCGTATCGTCTTCCACATCATAAATTCGGGCATTTTCCAGGACAAGCTGTCCATATACCACGAGCGTGAAGAGCTCACCCAGAGCCATGAGAAAATCAATATCCTTGCGCTGTTTCTCGTCTGGTCTGGCTAACACCAACAAGATTTTCAGCAAACGAATCTGCTTTCTAAATATCTTTACATTGGGCAGCTGAACCGATTGATAGACGGTTTTGTAATTATGAAATTGTATATTCCCCAATCCCCGGGTAGGACCCTGATTGAACAGAAAATCATCATTGCCAGCCTCCGATTGTCGGTCTACAACCGGATAGTCTTTGGGTTTAAAGAAATAGTTCGCCATAAACTTGAGTATCAGGGCAATGTTGACATGGACGGTACCCTCCAGCTTGGGGAGAGCTCTAATATCACGAGTAACCATATCAAAAAAGGTGTCTTTTTCAAAGCCCTTGGCAGCAATGACATCCCAGAGCAGATCGATGACAGCCTCGCCCTGGGTGGTGACCTTCATTTTTACCACGGGATTATAGAGTAGATATCTTTTGTCTTCACTGGACGCCACGCGCATGTAGTCCGCCGCTCGCAAGGCCATCAGCTTCATAGCCACCAGGCGGGTATAGGCATCCACAAACATATGTTGGACGTGGGAGAAATCCGTGACATGCATCTTGTAAAGCTGCCTTTGGGAAGCGTGGTTGATGGCTTCGTAAAAGGCATGGGTGCACATCCCGATGGAAGCCCAGCCCAGATTATATTTCCCAATATTGACGGTATTCAGGACCGCATCCCAGGCCGCTTGACCCTTGTGCAGGATGTCTTCCTCACCGATTGGATAATCGTCCAGAGTGTATTCGGCAACATAGCTTTGACTGACCACCACATTTTTAACACAGTTGTATTTTTCATGCAGATAATTGGCAACAAAAACCACATAGTCACCTGAGTCAGACATTTTGCCAAAGGTGGAGACCATTTTGGCGATGTTGCCATTCCCGATATAATATTTTGATCCATTAGCCAGATATTGGCCATCTTGCTGCGGGGAAAGCGTCATCTCAGTGGAATAAATATCCGCCCCATGCTCCTTTTCTGAAAGTCCAAAAGCAAAGACTTCTCCGGATTCAAGCAGCTCAGCAGCCTGTTGTTTGAGAGCTTCGTTGCTGGACATCCAGATGGGTCCCAGCCCCAGGATGGAAACCTGCCAGGTATACCAGTAGGCCAGGCCGTAAAAGCCTAATATTTCATTGAAATGAGCAATCCGCCAGGTGTCCCAGCGATAAGTCCCTTTTCCATAAGGCTGCGGCGTTAAGAGGCTGGCAAAGATCTTTTCCTTTTTAATAAACGCCAGGAAGTCAGCATACCAGATGTGGTTAATATCATCCTCTTTGACGTTCTTTAATCCCTTGGATTCAAAAAAGTTAATCGTTTTCTGGATGATCTCCTGAAAGTCCTGATCTCCATGAATTGGAGTGTGTTTTGTCGGATTGAGTAGCATGATTTCCCCTCTGGATGATGAGCCGTCTTTCATTTGGGATCAAGGGTTGAACCCTTGTTGAACGAGGCAAAGATACACAATGCCAGCAGGGGGTGCTACCTATTTGGA
>CAZVSF010000128.1:0-5542 GCA_964630195.1 uncultured Lentisphaeria bacterium | reverse complement strand
TTACTTTTCTGTATATCGATTGGAGTGGCCGCAAGACTGGCCTGAGCCAACAATAGAATGGTTGTTACAAGGAGACCCATCTTTAATTTCATCATAATTGCTTTCATATTTATAGCACCCTGCATTGGGTTCTGTAAGACTATACCTTACTCTGGACACAAAGCCGAAGCGTCACCCTGAGCCTGTCGAAGGGGGCGATGGCTGGCTAAACTGTATTGCACCGCAGGAAGTTATCCCTCTCTGCTTTCATGCTTCGACGAGCTCAGCATGACGAGTGAACCTCATCCGGTGCTAGCCTTTTACCGGTGTTCCCAGGGCTTTGAAATCAGCCAGGATCTCGGGTCCGTGACCTGTGGGTGTCACATTCTCATAGATTTTTCTGAGGATACCCTCTTCATCGATGAGATAGGTTTTGCGAGACGTTACAAACAGACCATCTGCACCATAAGCCTTGGCTACAGATTTATCTGAATCACTCAAGAGGGAAAAGGGTAGATCATATTTCTCGGCAAACTTTTTATGGCTTTGGACATCATCATAACTCACACCGAAAACCTTGATACCATTCTTTTCAAAAAGACCGTAGTCATCTCTAATTGAGCAGGCCTCGGTGGTGCAGCCAGGAGTATCGTCTTTTGGATAAAAATAGACCACGACTTTTTGTCCCCTGTATTCTGAGAGCGTGTGTGATTTACCATCCTGGTCCAGCATGGTAAAGTCTGGTGCCAGCTCGCCCAACAGGGATGCTCCCTGAGCACCAACTGCCATTCCAAAAAACATGAGTCCTGCAAAGATTATTTCATTCATTTTATTTTAGTTCCTTTGATTGTTCACTTTCTTTTGAGTGCTTTCCCGATCAAGGGTTACAGCCTCTTTTCGCTTATCTAACCTTATTCGTGCATCAGTCCAATACCGACGACACCGATTCCATTATGAGCACCGATAACTGGCGAGATCTCCTGGATATAGGCAGGTGCTCTTCCCAACAATTTCTCCAGGTCTGTTGCATATACTTTAGCGCGATCCTGCGCTTTGGCGTGGACAATGGCATAATTCCATAACTGGCCTGCATTGGCAAAATCTGTGACCAACGTCTTGATCTTGTCCATATTGCCCTGGCGGCTGAATGATTTACCAAAAGCTACGCCCTTCCCTTCTTCGTCAAGGGAAATGATCGGCTTTAGATTTAAGAGCTTGGCCACCAAACCCTTTGTCGGGCTCACCCGGCCCCCGCGGACCATGTATTTCAGCGTGGCCACATCCACATAGACCTTGGTCTTTTCAACATAGCGTTTTGCCAGCTCCTTAAGCTCATCAATGGTCTTTCCTGCTTCAATGGCCTGGGCCAGTCGGTAGACGATCAGCCCCTGAGAAACAGAGAGTTGTTTTGAGTCTACGACATGAATGTCATCCCCTTCATGGTTTTCAACAGCCTGCATAGCCAGATTATGAATACCACTTAACTGACTTGAAATGTGAACACTCATAACGGCGTCATAATGGGTCTTTAAAAAGGACAGGAGATTACTCACCATGGCTGGACTGGGTTGAGCTGTTGACGGATGAACAGGTGCCGCATCAAGCAAACTGTAAAATTTTTCCGGTGTGATGGTCACCTTGTCCAGATAACTGTTCTCGCCAAAATTCACGGTAAACGGAATCACATTGATCTGGTATTTTTCAATGATTTCCTGAGGAAGATCACAGGCCGAATCAGTCACCAGTGCAACGGGGAATTTGCGTTTATGGCTGACCTCAAACTGCCGGACCATGTCCTCGGCTTTCATGCTGGCCAACTCGCCCTTTTCCCTGAGCCAATCAAACAATTCAGCGGGATCATTGGTGTGAACGTGGAGACGTAATCTTTGGGGTGAACCTGCCACAACCACGGAGTTTCCAAAAGATTCAGCTTTGCGCTTTACCTCGACAAAATCGATTTGACTATTGGTTATAAGGGCTTCCGTGCAATAGCGATAGGGAATGTTATCATCCCCTGAGAACTGATGAATCTCCACAGCTTCTTCCGGTTTTTCAAAATCCGGGATATCTCTCAGGTTGCCTGCCTTGATAAACTCACCAATTCCCTGCAACAGATCTACAAATCCTTTCGCACCTGAATCTACCACGCCGGCTTTGGCAAGAACCTTTAGCTGGGTGGGTGTCTCTTTCAGCGCCTTGTTTGCTGCTTCAAGGGCTTTGTGAAGAATCACCGCAAAGTCATCTGACTTTGCATTGAATTTTTTTAAGGCAACCGACCAGGCACGCATAACCGTGAGGATCGTTCCTTCAACAGGGTTGAGCAAAGAGTTGTATACATGCTCAACGCTTTCTCTGGCAGCCTCAACAAACTTTGCCGGTGTGGCCAGCTTATCATGCTTCAGCGAGACGGATAAACCGTAAAGGAACTGGGCGAAAATGATTCCTGAGTTACCCCGACTCCCCATGAGGGCTGCATCAGCGGCTTCGGAGATAACTTTCCCCAGAGAGGGGTCGGTAGGGAGTTCAGCTGCCACAGCCTGAACAGTTGAAGCCAGATTGGTACCTGTGTCGGCATCGGGAACTGGAAATACATTTATTTTATTCAAATAGGCCCGGTCATTTATAACGGCCTGTGCACCGGCAATAAAGGCCGCTCTGAATCGATGTCCATCTATATATTTCACACCCTGTGGCACTGCAATCTCACTCATTGGAACCCCTCAATTATCGTTACGTCAATTTGCTATGGCCAGATTTGTGGAACTTTTTGAATTTTATCCAGAGCGTAGCCCTGTTTTTCCGCTTTGTCTAAGATAGCCTGGTAGACACTATCCGAAAGACTGGATTCTCGAGCCATGATCCATAGATACTTGCGACTGGGAACGCCGATCACCGTATAGCTGTAATCATCAGCAAGATCGATGATCAGATAGCCCAGCTTAAAGGGCCATAATGGCTGGACCCGCCATTCTGAATTGGTTTCCTTGTTATAGATGAATCCCTTCTGGGTCATTTGTTTTGGTTTCCCATCTGGAGAACCTGCCCGGTAATCGAAAGTCACCTCAACAATTTCCTTCTCTGTGTTCCATTTGTAATTCTCAATGGCATTGACCGCGCCCTTTTCAAAAGGGGTTGGAATGTTTGCGATGACGTACCAGTCACCCATAAATCTCTCGAGATCTACATATTCAACCAGGGTTTGCTCCCCTTGAATCTCAGCTGCTGTAAGCATGGTCATGAGTCCTATCATCGATATGGCAATAAGGCCAATTTTTGTGCGCTTCTTCATTTCCTTTTCCCCGGGAGAAAAGCATTCGTGTTCTCAATATATTCTGCATAATCGGGCTTGGTCTTTTTCAAAAGATCATCCAGCATGGCGACACCTGAGACCTTGATCAACAACCAGGTCATGATGATGGGACTGATCAAAATCCAGAAGGTGCTTAGCTCAATGGCAATAAGGGTAAAGCCCCACCAGAGCAATGCTTCTCCAAAGTAATTGGGATGCCGCGTGAGTCCCCACAATCCGGTATTCAAGACCTTGCCTTTGTTGGAAGGATCTTTTTTGAAGCTTCGAAGCTGCCAGTCACCGATGGCTTCAACCAGGAAACCGACTGTGAAGAACAAGATTCCAACCCAATCAAGAACCGTGAGGGGGGCTTTATCCAACAATCCGAAAAGCAAAGGAATCGAGACAATCCACATGACCATACCCTGGAGGATGAAAACTCTGAAATAACTCAACCACCACCACTTCGCGCCAAATTGTTGACGCCAATTGGCATATCGAGCATCCTCTGCTTCACCAAGATTCCTCACACCGATATGTAGCGTAAGCCTGAGACCCCATAGGAGCACCAGTGAGTATAAAAGTCTGGGCTGCAATGCATGGCTATAGTCAGCTGACAGGTAAAAATATCCTGTGACAATAAACCCCAGACCCCAGAATATATCCATGATCCCGGCGTCTTTTTTCAGCAAACTGATGATCCAGATCAAGCTGACATATACCAGGATGGCAAGACCGCCCTGTAAAAAGATTTGTCCTGTATCCATTTAACTGTTCCCCCTTGGACTGCGACGTTGCGTTTCTCTTAATGCATCTTTGAATATACCCACAATGGAGACCCGGTTGAAGTAATCACTGACAGAGTCAGGAATCCACCCACCGGGATCCATCACGAGACGGTAGGAAACATCAAATTTTCCATCCGGTCTTTTATTCATGGACCAGGATCCAACACCAACGTCGATGTAAACACCCGATCTCTCATTGATCGCAAAGCCTGCCAGATTGTTTTTAGGGATCAGCTCCCAGTCAACCCGGGTACTGGCTGAATCTGGACGATACATTTTGAAGGCATAGACGCGATCTGATATTAGTGGTACCTCAACATACTGATACCCAATAATATGATCTTGACCATCCTTCAGGAGGGTTGCCTCCATACCAGAGGCGCTTTTCAAAAACTGACCATAGTTGGCAATATCCTCAATAACCTGAGCCAGGGTTTCGGGATCAATATCAAGGACCTGGCTTACTTTTACCGCCTTCACAGCAATTCCCTGAATTTCTTTTTCGGCTACGGAAATCCCATCTGTTGTGGATTCAACCAGGGTCCAATTTGATTCTTCATGTAATGTCTCAGACAAAACTGCCGGTGAGGCCATAACTATTATGGGCAGTGTCAATCCAAGACCCAGGGTCAGGATAAGATTTTTCATCATACGCCCCTTCTTTCAAAAATATCATAGAGTTTCACCAGGCCGGGAATGGCAATACCCCAGAACAGGCCTAGAATGACAACCGTGAATCCAAGGCTCTGATGGAATATGATGGCATCAAATTTTGCACCTGCCATATATGAAAGCGGACCGAAGACAGCTCCCATAGTGAATCCGAGCAGCGAGTTGTTTTTCAACCAGCCCAGAGAGTGATTGAGTGTTGCAGCAAAACCACCCCACATGGCGGTAATCCATAATGGCGCCAGGGAGGGTGCAAATGAATAACTACCAGCGTAGCTTAAAAATCCCGTTAGAGAGAAGATGGTGTCCGCGATTGTACCGGCCAACATGGCTGACAGGATCAGGAGCGTTTCAGCTCTTCCTTTTGTAAATGAATAATGATCAGCAATCAGATACAGGGTCATGGCCAGAGGTCCCAAAAGGGGGAAGTCCATTACAATTCCCAGCACAGTCAACCACCAGGCAGACTGAAAGCCCACTGCGTTAAATCCAATTTTCAATGCTGCGCTTCTTGTCTTCATATCAATTCCTTTTTTCACAAGTCGCTCTCCATTCGAGCATAGCATAATTATATCGCGCATAACGCGCATTTCAAGTCTTTTTTATGTTTTTTTGAAAAAAAAGCCCCGGTGAATGACCGGGGCTTTATCTGAAGTTCCTGTTTTTTAGGACTTATGGTGTACAAAGATCAGATCATCGGTATTAAACCCTAACGCTTGAGCCTTGCTCACAAAGTCATCAACAACCTTCTGGTCCACATGGGGCTCTCTGGCAAGCAGCCAGAGATAATTTGTATTTCCACCGCTTACAAAGGCAT
>CAZVSF010000127.1:0-8915 GCA_964630195.1 uncultured Lentisphaeria bacterium | reverse complement strand
CTTATTCTCGATCCTAAAAGGTTAAGATCAGGTCACCGGAGACCGATAGATCAGATCTTTCTTTTTGGACAGTCCTGATCATCCACAGATTCATCAGATTAAGGGCAATAGCAACTAACCCGCACGCTATCGTTACCTGGTCTAGCCTGTCAATTTGATTAATCACTTTACTACGCAAACGAACTAAATGGTTCTCTTCTATCCAGTCATTCAGACCGGAGGGAACAGGTGCGACTGGCATTGTTCGTAATCTTTGAACTTTACTTTTGTGGGATGTGGGTTTCTTCATATACAACTATTATAATAACAGCTATATATAAGTTATTCTATACTTTAGAACCCCTTATGCCAAAAAATTAGACCATCCTTTTGGGACAGCCTCTTTTTATTACTTCAGTGAAATTTTATATGCTTCCTGCCACTGACTGGGATTCCCATCTGTCCTGGTGATCACAATTGTATTGATCCGAACCACAATTGGAAGATCAAGGGTGATTCCCTCCATTAATAGTCGCTTTTGGTTAAGCTCAAGATGGGAGTAGAGGAGACTCAGATGTGGGACAAATGGAGCATTTTCCTCTGGTGCTAATATATCTCTTATGCGTTGATGTAAATCTTCAAGAGACTGACTGGGGTGAGTGTGCAGGATGATGCTTCTAAAGTATTGCTCGAACATCCCAAGATGGCTAAAACTTAGTTGCAGTGCTTCTAGACCATTACACAGCTTGTTGACCTCCAGCTTGATATGTTCAAAGTCCTGAGGTAATTGCCCTAACAGTGTAATATGAGGTGAAAACTTTGGTGAGTCAGCTTGCTCTGATAGCTCCGATATGAGATCTTGAAAATAGGCGTATTCAGGATCTCCTGGAATCAACCAGATCGAATGCCCTCGTGTCCTGTCAGGCATCATTCTCTTTCAATTTTTGGCTAAACTTTGGCATGAAAGGACTCAAGTTCTCTACATTATCGTATTAAGTATATTTTTCTAAACCTGGACCATACCTTTCCAGACTGATCATCAAAAAGTAATCTCATAATATAAAGGCCCGTCGCCGCACTTCCACCATACATGGTCGCCCCATCCCACCACACCAGACCTCGATGACTTACTGGTTTCACCTGAACCGGTTCTGCAATTTTTCTTCCTGCCATATCAAATATCATGACGGTCATCAAGCCTTGTTCAAAAGGCAATTCATATTGAATTGACAAAAGATCTGCCTGGCCATCCCCATTGGGAGAGAACGGATTTGGGTTTAGGTCAACGCGAATATCTGCTGCAAGCACATCCAGGAATATACTATTTTCTGCGCCAGGTGTGGAGCCAAGCGGGTCAATACAAACACCCCAATTCTCGTTGATTTGATTGGTTGTATATGTACGGATACGTTCAAGTGAGCGACCAGCTGCTGTTTCAGTATTGGCATCATAATTCAGCTCATCCATGGGGATCCCCAGGGGATCAAATAGCAAAATGGTTTCCTCTGAATTATTCAGAGTTGGAAAGTGATCGGTGGCTTGTATTCGCAGATTTTCTGGCAGGTGATCCGGTTCCCCGGTGATCACAATATATTTGTAAGTCTCTAACTGGAGACTTGAATCTGAAATACTCGTTTCTACTCCCGATTTATCCGCAATCGACCAGCCCCATAAATCCACGGTTTCACCACTTCTATTAAATATTTCGATCCATTCAGATTGATTTAATTCTGGCAGAAACATCACCTCATTAAGTACTAAAGGACTTGAATAGCTAGAGACAAACAGTGCTTTTGTGAGCCTATCGTCCTCAGGTATTTCATCGTCAGGATATTGCACATTTACGGTAATGCTTAACCAGCCGGAAGCGCTGGCGAGAAGTTCAGTGGTCCAAAACAATGTGTCTCCAGCATGAATATCTGGAAGGTAGCTCTCCTGATTTTCAATCTGAGTTCCGTTGCGTGTTATATCCACACTTAGTAACGTATTTTCTGCACGATCATTCCCCCTGTTCACAATAACCGATTGCAGGATAAACGGGTCACCTTCCCAAAAGATTGTATCAGCAATTATCAATTCTTCTATTGCCAGATTCTGAGGTGGGATACGCGTTGAGTTTTGGCGACCTGGGGTCATCCCTGTCGGGTCTTCGCAGACCGCCCAGGAAGTGGACAGGTCCTGAGGTTTCCAGAGTGCAACCCGTTCCAGTGATTGGCCCGTTTGTAAATTCCCTGGTACCAAATATTCAAGGGAAAGCATCCTTCGCCCCACCGGATCCAGAACTAAAATCGAATCAGATGTGTTGTTCAAACTGGGCCAGACAGAAAGCTCACCTATCTGAGCTGTGGATGATATCCACTCTGAGAGCGCCATAACATTTTCAGACCAGCAAAACAGACTATCAGGCTGAACAAACAAATCAGCCACCATGTGCCCTTCCGTGCCGCTTCGATCCCTGAAACTCCAGCCCTTCAAATTGATGGTACTGCTTGATGTGTTGACAAACTCTAGAAACTCAACCTGTTCATCATTTGGCTTGCAGTGGATCTCGTTGATGGCGATTTGACCGGGTGGATACCCTAAAACCACCTGCACTGATGTGTCGGCGACAATTTCGCTATCATGCAATATTCGTATGGGGATCACATTATATCCGGGCCATAGCATAAAGCTGGTGAATTCAAGTGAATCTGACTCAAAGCTGGGTAGATCACCTTCCCAAAAGATATCCGCGTCTGATTCGATTTCCAGTGCGTGTAGATTTTGCATCCCCAGATTCTGGAATGTCACCATGATGCTTGCCTGAGTAGGTCCAGCTATTTCCGGCGTATGTATTTGAACTGACTGAATTTGAATCTCAAATGGCAAGAGATATTGCGTGTTAATACTTGAAGGGGTTCCACCGTCCATTTGCAAACTGGACCGCCAGTTTATTTGATCCTGAGGATGAGTATCGGGATTACGACGTTCAAGACTGGTGCCAGGTCTTCCCCAGCTTCCCCTGTAAAATGACCCGGTAACCCTGTGACCCGTGGCATCGAATAAGCGAATGGAATCTGATGAACTATTCAATGCTGGCCAGGAACCAAGTTCCAGGACTTCCTCCCCTGCCAGGTCGAAATAATTCATGATATTCGAATTCGTACAAAGGGTTAAATATTCAAATGGCTCGACAAACAAAATTTCATCACTGATCGTGTGTCTCGTCTGATTGGCATCTGATAGCGTCCAACCCTGTAAGGAGATGGGCTGATCAGATCGACTTTGGACTTCCACCCATTCACCCTGTTGATCGGTGGAAGGGCTGTACATCACCTCTGTGATACTGATGCAGTTTGAGGGATATGGTCCTATTACTGTACATTCCAGGGAATCATCTCCAGTCACCTCATCGAGATCAGCGTGTACGTTAACTTCCAAAAGATGTACACCAGGGCTGAGCTCAAATAACTGTAAGGGCAATTCGATGACTTGCTGGGGTTCCACAGATATCTCTTGAGTGTAAATGATTTCCCATTCATCTGGATTTTGCACACCATTTTGATTTTCATCTCTGTAAATATTTACGGAGAATCGGGGGATGGTATTTTCTCCAAGGTTTTTTATTTGCAGTCTGATTTCCACGGGTAGCCCCAACTCTGCGATTTCGACCCACACATCCATCAAGCCAAGATTATAGCGTGCAGGGGTTACTGAATTGCGGAAACCAGGTGTACCATTTAGAGATAGGGATTCCAGCCAAACACTCAGTGAATCCTCAGTAGCATTGGAGACACGCTCCCAGGAATACCCATTTTGAGTTGATGAATTCCATGACATTTGACTGAAAACCGTTGAATCCGGGCTAAAAACATAAACAGATTCACCGCTATTGGAGAGCCCGCCACTACCAAAACTATTATCCGTTGATATTGTATATACTGATAGTGTATCGTTGAGGAAATCCAGATAGGGTCCCATGAGAAAATCGTAACTGGGATCCAGTATAAGCGCATAATGATCAGGATTGATCCCAATGGGTCCAGACAAATGCGCAAGTGTATCAACACCACTACCATCACTAAGAATCCAGCCGTTGATTTGCATCACATGATCTGAAGCATTATAAATCTCAACAAATTCATTTTCATATTCCGATCCCTGTGGATTTGCCATCACCTCAGAGATACGTATGTCATTGGCTTGTAAGCATATAGCCAACAACACAAGACATGTCCTGTGCATAATATTCCGATCTGTTTGGTTTGAGGTTTACTCGATGGATGAAAATTAGCTGGAGATGAATGCCAATGCCAACTTTTTCATGAAATTAGTGATAAAAAACTTATATTCATTTCGCTTCGCCAAAGTGAGTTTGAATAATTAGGAGGAAACATGAGAATAGTAAAACTAAGTTTTTTAATTGTACTGACCGCTTTGGTCATGATCAATTGCTCAGGTGGGAGGGCTGTTAGCGACATGCCCAGTGATGCAAATAATCCCAAGGGTCCAGCTGATCTACCCGATTGGTTCACCAATCCACCAGAAGAAGATGACATGTACATTTATGCCGTGGGTCTCGGTGAATCCCGCAAGATGGATATGGCCATTGATAAAGCAAAACAGGCCGGCAAAGTTGAGCTCTCTGAACGCATATCTGCCAAAGTACAGAGCCAGGTTAAAAGTTTTACCCAGGAAGCGGGTATGACTGAAAACACCCAGATCGTTGAATTTTATCAATCCACTTCTAAAACCGTTACGGATAACACCTTGAATGGTGTTACTGTTTTGAAGCGCTACCCCTATGAGAAAAAGGGTGGTACATGGATCGCCTATGTTCAGCTTGGTTTAAAAAAGGATGCCGTTAATACTGCTGTGGTTAATGTCATCAAAAATGAAGAAGCATTGTATGCAGAATTCAAAGCTTCACAGGCATTTAAAGACCTTGAAGCAGCTACTGGTAGTGCAAAATAACCTGTAGCACCTCACAATTAAAAAGGCTCCCTTTGCGGAGCCTTTTTTGTTTTTCAAATCAATGGTCCTGCCTAATTCCCGATAGAATTGACCCTCTGAAAGAACTCCTTTTTAAACGAATCTCCAATGGGAATATCCTTCCCCTCGATCTGAATAAATTGTTTCTGAATAACTTCAATTTTCTTAATGGCCACCACATAGGATCGATGAACCTGAATAAATTCATCAGCGGGAAGCAGCTCCAGCAGTTGGCTAAATGTCATCCTTGAGAGGAGTTCCTTCCCGTTGACTTTAAAAATAATATAGTGACCATCTTTCTTAATTAAGCTGATTTTGCCCGTTTCAACCTGATGGATCTGCGCGCCACTTTTAATGAATATCTGGGAGGTAGGTTGTAGCCTGGAGAGGGTCATTTCAGTTATATCAGCTGAATTCTTTTTCATTCGTGCTCTGTTTACCGCACTTATAAATTTTTCAAACGGTACGGGCTTAAGCAAATAATCCAGGGCTTGGACTTCATAACTTTCAACGGCATGTTCTGGATAGGCAGTACAAAAAATAATTTCACTCCCCATGTTCTGAATAAGTCTCGCCAGCTGTATGCCATCCAGATCGGGCATGTTAATATCCATAAAGACAAGATCGACCTGTTCATTTGACAGAAAATTTAAAGATTCAAGAGGGTCACTATAACTTGCAATCAATTCCAACCAGCTCACCTTCTTTACAAATTTGCTCAGGACTTCTATCGCTCCTTGCTCATCATCCACAACAACGCAGCTTATTTTTTCTATCACAATTCAATCCTCAAATGCACGCTATATTCTGCCTCATTCACATCCATATCCAGACTGTGTTTCTGGGGATACAAGAACTCCAGACGACGTTTTACGTTTTCCAAACCGATACCATTTTGATCCTGATTTGCAGCCCGATCGGGGAAGTGTGAATTAATGACGGAAAAAGCTATCGTGAGGTCCCTGGCAAGCAGCTTGATCCTGATAAAGCCCTTGCCATTATTGTCAAGACCATGCTTAAAGGCATTTTCTACAAAAGGTAGTAAAATAAGGGGTGCCAGACGATAATTTGTCATTTCACCATCAATATGAAACTCGATTTCCGGGGGTTTATCTTTCCTGTATTTTAGCATCATTAGATCTATAAAATTCTGTAAATGTTCAACCTCCTGATGCATGGCAATGCTTTCCACGGCACTATCATAGAGCATATATCGCATGAGACCTGAAAGTCTTAATAGTGCTTCACTGCCCTCTTCGTCGTCATTTCTCTGGGTGATCGCATAAATGTTATTCAGTGTATTGAAAAGGAAATGAGGATTTAACTGGGATCTTAAGTATTTTACTTCTGCCTCAAGATTCATGAGCTCCAGTTTTTCCTGTCTACTGATCTGGGAGCTACGCTCACGAGCCAACCCATAGAAAACACCCATCGTCAGAACAATTAAGTTTCCTGAGAGAATAGTAAGGTTTAGTGTCTCCCTATCCGAATAGAAAAGCATTTTATCAGAAACTTCACCTGGCGCACTGGGAAGGTTAAATGCCCGAAGCGTCAATTCGTCCCAGCCATATTCAACAAGGGATATCACCACCAATACGCCACAGAAGGTAATCACAATCTTTAAGAGGGTTCTTCGGTCGAGATGATATGGAATCAAAAAACGAGATGCAAAAAGTATAAGGACTGTTGAAATGATAACATCCATTACACGCACTGCATACAAGCTACCATCAAGGTTGTTGAACTGACCTGAAAACACTGGCAATGCTGCGCTTCCAATCGGAATAAAATAGATCAAACCGAAAAGGATCATGAAGAAGAGAGGTTCTATCGATTTTCTAATCATCTCGGTAAGAATATAGGTTTTTTCAGAACTTCTTCGACACTAAAGGCTCTGAATTGCTGGCTTCATGACACGAATGGGGAAATAGCTGTCACCAATCCTGCTTTACGGCAAACAAGGGCTTTGCGACAAGGATTAGTCGATTTATGCCATAATATTATTTTTAATGCTTTGTGGTTTAGTTTTGGGCAAGCAAGAGGAGATTAAATAAAATGCCATCAAAATTTGGTACTGCAATTCTGCTAATTTTATCAATCGCTGCATCATCGGCAGTGGCTCAAAGCAAGCATAAAATTGTGGTTGGCACTCACATGGATAGCCAGACATTGCGAGGTCGTATGTTAATCGTCTATGCAGACAGTAATACCCCTGTAGAAACGATTTCCCTGGTTGAGCCGGCGATAAATAACGCCATACTTTTAAGGGAAAAACTGATGCGACTTGTATGGAACAAAATTCAGTTGATCAAGGAACACAAGTTCTTGAGGGCATTGAAGCAGAACCTAGCAAATATGAATCAGGGGGCTGATGATCTGGAGGCGGAAGTATGCCAAAATGATGACTCCTGGAAGCCAAAATCGTCTGTTTCATGCCAAAAATCAATTGTCTGAATTTTAATTATTATGTTACACTGAATTTCAAAAAGGAACCACATCATGAATTCAAAATTAAAATTAATACTAGTCCTAACGATCTTGAGCGTTGCTTTGCTACAGGCGCAGACTAAAAAGGTTGTTGTGACAACCGAATTGAAGGGTGAAGCGGATCTAGAGAATGTCGTAGTCGATGAGATCCGCCTTGAAGTTTTGAACGATTCTACGGATAATCATATTAAGTGGGTTCAGGAGGGTAACTGGCCTTCAGCTGATTCGGGAATGCAAAATGTATTTATGGTTCGATCCCCCATGCATGATAGAAAAGCAGCACGCATAGTGATAAAGGAATCAGGGCTCTTCAAGAAGAATAAAATTATCATTGATTTTGATCCCATAAGCAGGCGCATCGTCAAAGTTATTGATAATGATAAAGAGATTGACCCTATAAAGTTTCATAAGTATCAGGATTATCTTGAAGATGCTACTGAATTTGCCGAGCTGGAAGCTCTGCATCCTCGCATGGAAGAGCTGGAATTCAAAATCCAGTCTTCGGGATTGGCTGATTCTGAAAAACTGGCTGATCTGGATGCCATCCTCATTGACCTGGAGGCATTGAAATCTGATAGAGCTCTATTCAAGAAGGAGCATTATTCTTCCATCAAGAAAATTATTGAGCTGGATGAACTGGAAGACTCATTCCAGAAGATCCTGGAAGAGGCTGGTATTACGCCCCCTCAAAAATTAGAATCTATTTCAATCAAAAATGGCAAGTTTTTTCTCAACGGTGAAGAGGTTAAAGGAGAACCAGGGGAAAAATGTGTAGAGGCTTATCTCGGTTTAACTGACCCCAACCTGGAGGGTCTGGAGATAAAAGGAGAAGCGATCAATATCGAGATCACTTTCGATTAATTTCGAGGAAAAACTACTCCACTAACGCATGACTATCGGGGTCCGCGCTAGTTAAAAACCGCTCTTCCCGAGCGGTTTTTTAATTAATGGAAGTATGAACCTTCCTCGATTGAAAACCGCTGCCTTTCGGGCGGTTTTTTCACGCTGTGTAGTATTGACTTGCGCTAGATGAAAATCGCTGCATCCCGAGCAGTTTTTATTCATCATATTTATTGTGGCGCCGACCTTTTTCATTCCCAAACTTGAATTTACCGGAGAGTTTAGCCATCATGATTTGTGAATCTCTCTCGCTCGCCTGGGAAATTTTAAATAGAAATTGACCCGAGTCTTTGCCTTTAATTGTTTTTACCAGTCGACCCGAATAAAATATTTGTACCTGGCCATCTTTCATCTCCAGATATGAAAATGGCTCGTGGGCTAAGGGATCTTCTTTCTGAAAGTCCTTCATCCTAGACATTCTCCATGCTCATCATTAAGCACTGAGGCAGATGAGAGGACTGTTATTTTCTGTCCATCCTTACGTTCCTGTATAATTTCCCCTTCCCAGAAGCCCTCATTTAGCAATATTTTGGTTGCCGATTTTCCGTTCAGCTGTTAATACTAGCACGATTATCTTG
>CAZVSF010000126.1:0-9081 GCA_964630195.1 uncultured Lentisphaeria bacterium | reverse complement strand
GCTGATTCAATTTTCTCTGGGTTGCGTGTGATGCCAATTACCTCAGGTTTTGATGAATGATTGAGTAAGGCTTTGACAATGGCACCACCCAGGTGTCCAGTTGCTGCAGTTACAGCTATCTTCATTTTATATCCTCCACTACCATTTTTTGCCATGACATTCATAGCATGATACATTTACAGTACCACCTCTGAGATCATCCCCGTGGCAGGTGGCGCAATTGATAACCGGACTATTCAATCCACTTTTGTGCATGATCCCATCCTTGCTGATGGTATGATCATCTGGGGGATTATAGTCTGATTCCATATTGGATTCACAACTGACCAGCATCAGGCTAAGCGCTATGGCTAGAAGTATGAGGATATGGGTGTAGCTTCTTATAATAATCTCTCCTTTGAATGAGAATGGTTTGTCGCATCTGCATAACCCCCGAATTAATTCGGGGGTTACTGAGATCTATTATATAAAAAGAGGCTACTCGAAGGTAGCCTCTAGATAATCGGTTGATGTGGGGGAGGCTTACATCATTCCGCCCATGCCGCCCATGCCACCCATGCCGCCCATACCTGGATCCATTCCAGGACCAGCAGCCTCAGGTTCAGGCTTATCAGTGATGGCACATTCCGTGGTCAGCAAGAGACCTGCGATGGAAGCAGCATTCTCAAGGGCTGTACGGGCCACCTTGGTTGGATCAAGGATACCTGCTTTGAGAAGATTCTTAAAATCTTCCGCACGGGCATCAAAACCAAAGTCACTCTTGCCATCTTTCACTTTCTGGACAACAATGGAGTCTTCCCAACCGGCATTCTTCGAGATCTGACGGATCGGTTCTTCCAGAGAGCGTCTCAGGATATCAACACCCAGCTGCATATCACCCTCAAGTGTGAGGTCAAGTGCCTGTGAAGCACGTAAAAGCGCAACACCACCACCAGGGATGATTCCCTCGGCAACAGCAGCTCGCGTGGCATGCAAGGCATCCTCAACACGGGCTTTCTTCTCTTTCATCTCAACTTCCGTGGCAGCACCAACATTGAGCACAGCAACACCACCAGCCAGCTTGGCCAGACGTTCCTGAAGCTTCTCACGATCATAGTCTGAAGTGGTGTTCTCAACTTGAACCTTGATCTCATTGATACGGGCAGTCAGCTTATCCTTGTCACCGGCACCATCCACAATGGTCGTGTTGTCTTTGTCAATGATGATGGTCTTGGCATTACCAAGATACTCCAGGGTTGCGTTCTCCAGCTTATAGCCCTGTTCTTCAGATACAACGGTAGCACCAGTGAGAATGGCAATGTCTTCCAGCATGGCCTTGCGACGGTCACCAAAACCAGGTGCCTTTACAGCAGCGATCTTCAAGGTACCCCGGAGACGGTTGACAACCAATGTTGCCAGGGCTTCACCATCAACATCTTCAGCGATGATGAGCAGAGGACGACCGGTCTGTGATGATTTCTCGAGAATGGGGAGGAGGTCCTTCATGGTGCTGATCTTTTTATCGTGGATCAGGATCAGGGCATCTTCAAGCAGGGCTTCCATGTTCTCTGCGTTGGTGACGAAATAGGGAGAAAGATAACCACGGTCAAACTGCATACCCTCAACTGTCTCAAGGTGCGTATCCATGGTCTTGGATTCTTCCACAGTGATGACACCGTCTTTACCCACTTTGTCCATGGCTTCTGCGATGAGATCACCAATGGTCTTGTCGTTGTTGGCTGAGATGGTTCCAACCTGTGCAATTTCATTGCTGCTCTTGACACCCTTGCTCATGCCCTGGAGAAAATCAATAACCTGAGAAACACCGGCATCAATACCGCGCTTGATCTCCATGGGGTTGGCACCTGCAGTGACGTTCTTCAAGCCTTGAGTTACAATAGCCTGTGCCAGTACAGTCGCTGTGGTGGTTCCATCACCAGCGATATCAGAGGTCTTGGAGGCTACTTCACGGACCATCTGGGCTCCCATGTTTTCACGGGGATCTTCCAGTTCAATTTCTTTTGCTACGGTAACACCATCCTTGGTAATGGTTGGTGCACCAAACTTTTTGTCGATAACCACATTACGACCCTTGGGTCCCAGGGTTACTTTTACAGCGTTTGCCAGAACATCTACACCGGTCTTCAGTTTGGACCGGGCTTCCTGATCAAATTCGATGTATTTTGCCATTTTTGCTTTTTCCTCTCATTTCATTTAAAGGATTGTCAGTAGTCACTGACTCATAATAATCAAATAAAAAGCTCTATTAGCACTCAGACCTTTAGAGCGCCAAATAATATTCAGCTTACACCCTGACTTCAAGTAATAATCGGAGGATTGTTAAGAGACCATCAATGATATAAAACCAATAATAACAGATATATGTATAGTATTAGATTATTCTCTGTAGAAGGAATCTCTGCGAAAGCATTTTGAAAATAATGTCGAAGCTCGAAGCGATCCAAATTGTTGCTTCATGAAGTATGGCTGGATTCGGATGGCGTGTTAGCTTCCCGTACTCCCAAACCCGCCACTTCCGCGAGAAGTATCCGAGAGTGCTTCCACCAATTCGAAGGTGATCGGGGAACCATCCATGGCCACCAGTTGGAAAAGACGATCTCCTGCGGAGACCAAGTAATCTTCTGTCTTGATATTGTCCACCATGGCGATGATCTCACCGCGATAGCCACCATCTATCAAACCGATGGAATTTGACATCCGTAGAGGGGTCTTGGAGATACTTGAACGGGGCATGAGGTAGTAGGGCTGACCTGAACCAGTTTCACAGGAAATTTGCAATTTGAGAGCTTTGGTCTCTCCAGCCTGAATAGTCAGATCTTCCATGATAAAAAGATCAAGCCCGGCATCGCCGGCGTGATAATGACCATGGTTTTCGTATTGTTCCCTGGAAATTGAATTATGAGGGCGAATCTTTATGTGCATGGTTTCTCCAGTTTCTCCAGTTTATTCAAAGATACTATTTTTGATCGTCGTACCAAGCTCGTCATCCTGCGTGCCAGTCCGAAGCTCTTGAGCCTAGACTTTAGCTTGTCCAAGGAGAGAGCCTAGTTCATTACTGAGACGAACCTTGGACCAGCCTTCACTTCCAGCTATGCCCCCACAGGCAAGCTCAGTCTCCTGGATTCTGTCATTGCGAGGAGGTAACGACGAAGCAATCTCAATGTTCGAGATCGCCGCGCTTCGCTCCCCGCTTGGCGGGGTTCCGCGAAGACAAATCTGGTGATTTCTAATGAAAAAGCTTGTACCACCAGGAATTCTTGCGTTTAGCTTCTTTTATCCAACGCTCCCGCCATTCAAGGCCGGGTGTAATTTCAGAAAAACCCAAACTTTCATAGACGGCGGAGTGTATGCGTTGTCGCCAGTCAAAATAGTTTGGATATTTGTAACTGCGATGCGGATGCACTGCATTGGTCAGCAGGATCACAAACATTTGATTGTCAGGATCGATCCAGATCGAGGTGCCGGTAAAACCCGTATGACCAAAACTGTTGGCGCTTAAATAGACGCCCCCTGAACTGGTTTCAGAAGGACTGTCCCACCCCAGACATCGTGAGTTTTCCTCTTCCAGCATGTTGGCTCGATGTGTGAATAATTCGATAGTCTCTGGTTTAAAAATGACGGTATCACCCAGACTACCCTTATTCAACATCATCTGAGCAAATCTAGCCAGATCAAGCGCACTTGAGAATAAACCAGCGTGACCTGTGATTCCTCCAAGGGAATGGGAGTTCTCGTCGTGAACAAAGCCATGGATCAGTGCGCTGTCCAGAGGACTGATCTCGGTTGGGACGATCCGATCCATCTGGTATTTTGGCAAATAACCGGTAGAGCTCATGGCAAGGGGGCCGAAAATGACGCTATCTGTAAATGTTTTCAGATCGGTACCGGCCAATTTTTCTATCACCTTACCCAGGGTGATCAGACCAATATCCGAATACATGTATTTCGTCCCGGGAAGGGTGTCCAATTCTGATTCAAGAACGCTATCAACCAGGGCATCCCTGGTTGGAGGGTGCATGGCATAGAATTTCTTAAAAGGTTTCATCCCAGCCGTGTGGGTGAGCAGGTTTTTGACAGTGATCGTTTTTTTCAGGGAATCGTTTAATGAATCGGGTCCAGCAAATTTGGGCAGATAAGAGACCACTGTTGTGTCAAGATTCAACTTGCCCTCTTCATACAATTTCATCGCGGCTGAAGTCGTGGCGATCACCTTGGTTACAGAAGCCAGATCAAAAATATCGCCTCGGTAGGTATGTTCATCGGTGTCGTAAGTATGCTCACCAAAATATTCATCAATAAAGATCTTGCCATCCTTTGCTGCAAGCAGAACACCGCCCGGGAAGGCTTTTTCTTCAAGCGCCTGATGAATCAGGGGCATTATTTTGCCTGGGTCTGAACCGACATCTTCGGGAGCAACGCGTTGGAGGATGGTGGGCACCAACTTTGACCACACGGCGGTGGTGACACTTGCGAAAGGTACACCATTCCTTTTTAGACCCTGACCATGCTTTGCGATCCCAGGGATCGTGATGGGCAATCTGCCAGAGATACTGGATCTTCCCAGCAGCGCTTTTGCCAGGGCTCGTTGCATTTCGGACTGATTTCCATAGGTCACGAGATAAGCAGGAATATCAGGAAAGGCTTGAATCAGGTAGGGCGTTCCGAGACTGCTGACAATGAGATTGGGTGTTTTTCGCGATAGGGAGATAATGAAGTCGCTTTGAAGCGCAGGGAGCAATACCCTGTTCTTTTTCATTTTAGTGCTGCTAAAGACATTCACTAATACTTTGGCCGAATCAGGTATACTCGACAGGACATCATCATAGCTTGCTGGTAGGTCAGTATTATCCAGAACCCAGGCAGTGGAATTTTTCAGGTACCTTTGAAGCTCTGCCTGAATCGTGGATCTATCGTGATCAAACATCCAATCGCGGATATCAATGATATATACATGCTGCGAATCTGCAGGCGGTAGCGGAACCAGATTCAGGCTATCTCGCACCAGCGTTATGGCCTTGCTCATGATCTCCTGGGCCACCGCTTTGTTGTGAGCTGTCCCCAATTTTGCCTGCATATCACTCAGACTCAAGGTCTTCTTTTTATTTAACCCCAGCTTAGCCTTCAAGGTCAAAATACGAGTGACAGCCTCGTCAATTCTGCTTTCGCTGATCAATCCGTCCTTCACAGCTTCTTCAACCCAGTCCACCGATCCTTTATAATTGCGGTTCTGGATGATGATATCCGATCCTGCCTTGATGGTCTGAATTAAGGCATAACGATCAGGATAATTTCTTACGATACCGCCCATGGCCATGGCATCCGTGATGATCGCACCTCTAAAACCCTGCTTTTTCCTTAAAACATCATATAGCCAGTAAGGGGAGAGACTTGCAGGTATGCCAGGCTCTCGTTGAAATTCACCGGCATCCAGATGCCCCACCATGACCAGATCCACGCCAGCATCAATCATGGCCTGGAATGGTTTGAGTTCAATACTCCAGAGCCGGGCTGAATCAGAGGGAATCTTTGCCAGAGAAATATGGGAATCGGTTTGAGTGTCACCATGCCCGGGATAATGCTTGGCCGTTGACAACATGCCTGCAGCGTGTAACCCTTGCATGAAACTGATGGCATAGCGGGACACCTCATCGGGATCCTCACTGAAAGCCCGCGTGTTAATAATTGGATTTGCTGGATTGTTGTTGACATCAACCACTGGGGCCAGTGCGAGGTGAATGCCAAGCGCGCGGCCTTCCTCAGCGGTAATCCGACCTGCTTCAAAGGCTGAGCCGGGATCACCGGTTGCTGCCAGTGCCATGGGCCAGGGGAGTTGCGTGCCGGCACCAAATCGTTTTTGAAGTCCATATTCCAGGTCTGCCTGTACGATCATGGGAACCTTTGATCTGGACTGCATCTCATTCAGAAGCGTTAGAGCTGAAGCGGTTTCGCCACCCCAGACATGTAGAAAGCCGATCCCATCCGAATCCAGGAGTTCGTCAATTTCCTGCCAGGTGGTCGATTCTGATGATAAATAATTCAGACTCATGGAATAGACCATCATTTGCGAGATCTTTTGCCTGAGTGTAAGCTTCTTCAAAGTTGCTTCTACCCAGCTTGTGTTATCCAGATTGTGTGGTTGAGCCCCACATGCAACCAATAGGGAAATGATAACCGTGGCAAATGTATATCTGGTGATACGGCTAAAATTCATGTGATATTCCGGTGTTGATTTCAAGAGTTTAGAAGTGAATGAATTGGGTATTGTCTTCAGCGAGTGATCTGATCAGCTCAATCTCAGTATCAGACAAGGTCAAACTGCGACGTTTCATCATTAATTCAGCAGTTCTAATGGCTTTGTCCAGTTCATGAGTACCATTTCCCCATGAAAATGATGGGATGGCACGGGGTGGAAAATCTGCCTGGAATACATTGCAAAAATCACCGATCATGGTGCCCGTGTTTAGTCGGACCCCAATGGCGGTTTTGGTATGGTCGCCAATGATGGAACCAAGAAATTGTCGGCCACTCTCATAGCTATTCCCATCCCATGAGACCCGAATTTGCTGATAATTATTTTTCATATTGCTGCTGGTTGTTCCAGCTCCGAGGTTGACCCACGAACCCAGAATAGAATCACCGAGGAAACCTTCATGACTTTTGTTGGAGTAGGGATGAATGATACACCCTTTTATCTCACCACCCAGGTTGCAGATTTTCCCCACGATTGAATGTCGAATAGAGGTCGCAGGTTTGGTAGAGCTGCGTCTTCCGAGATAAGCGGGTCCCACAATTGAACTGAAGGGGCTGATCTTACAATCTCCATCGATAACAATTGGACCATTGCTGGCATCCAGGTGCACAAATTTTCCAATTTGAGCCGTACTGTGAATAAAAATATTTCTTTCCGTTACTGTGGACAGATCAGGGGGCAGCTTGGCCAGGACGTTATTTTCCTCGATCCAGAGATTGCAATCAAATTCCAGCGCGGTTTCAATAAAATCCAGATAATCCCATATCCAATTCACCTGGGTGTTGCAGATCTCTGAATCACAATCTTCACTCGCCAGGCTGTCAAGCTTATGGTGAAAGTCTGTTGTAAACGGCATGGCAAAACCGGGTTGGGCAGCTACAATCTGGTTATTGATAGTAATGGCAGATTTCTGTGAGTTTTGCAATTTGTTTATTGCTGCCGGATACATCCACGCCGGAGTCGCTGCGTTCAGGAATATACTATTATTCTCTGCTGGCATATTGATGGGTGTCTCGCTATACTTTTGATTGTGCTCTCTTGCGAGAATCGGCCGAACCCATAGTTGAATGGATTCGTCAGGGAGAACGCGTTGGGCTCTTTCCAGATTAGAAAAGATTCCATATCTCAGTTCAGCAACTGACCTCAGTAGTGTGATCGGACCAAAAGGGGAGAGGTTCTCTGGTTCAAAAAGTATATAAGAGCCCATATTTATTGTCCTGTTCTGTTAGCTTAAAACACATCAATAGAGTGGATAGTGGATTGTGATTCGCAGCCTTTCCACTAGAATTTGCCTGGCTCAAATTTTATGTATTATTTTTCCAATTGAATCTAAGCAGACGAGCAAGTGAATCAATACACAAAGCGATAGCATTAGTAAGTAAATAAGATTAACTTACTCCCCTGGGAATTATTAATTAGAACGAAGATTGTAAAGTTACTCTCAACAAACTAAATGTAATAGATGTGTTGTTGATTTGGCTGTTGAGTTTTGGAGTTAGCTATGAAAAAATCGAATTTCCATTTTGTCCGTCAAATTAATGAAGTCTCAGTCCTACGTATCGTTCGCGATGAAGGTCCCATCTCCCGATCTGAAGTTGCCCGGCGTATGGGGGTTTCCAAAGTAATCATCGGTGGCATCGTTCGTCGCTTGCTGGGGACCAATATTCTTTTTGAAATAGGCAAGGGGGATTCCACTGTTCAGGGGGGGAGACGCCCTGTAATGCTTGAGTTCAATGCTGATGCCGGTCTGGCAATTGGGATTGAGATCCACCTTCACAGAGCAACCATTCTGGTCACGAACATGAACGCAGAGATTCTTCATGAGGGCGTGGTCAACTTTAGTGACAATACCCATCCCAAAGCAATTTTAACGCGTATTGTCAAGTCGGTTGAAAAGTTGGTGGGGGCTGAGGAAAAGTTGAGCTCAATTCTGGGTGTAGGTATTGCTTTGCCCGGACTCATCGATTACGAGGATGGGTCGATATTAAATACGCATTCCTTGAAAGCATGGGAAGGTTTTCCCATCAAAGCATTCCTTGAAGATGCGCTTGATACAAAGATCTATATGGAAAATGATGTAAAAACCATCACGTTGGGAGAATATCACTGGGGAGCTGGCCAACAGGCTAAAAATGTCGTTTATATCTGGTTGGGTGAGGGAATTGGCGCAGGAATCATTATTAATGGGGATATATATCGCGGGATCACAGCTTCAGCTGGTGAAGTAGGCTACACAGAAATTTCAGCCCATGGTATCAACCGTGGTAAATTTCCAATTCTCTACCAGGATCAACAAAGATATGGAGAGATCCTTACATCACTTCATCTTGAGAAAGCTCTCGAGAAGGCTGTCAGCGCCAATGGTCGGTTGACAGCGCTGCGGGATGTTGAGATCAACTTACAGAATATTGCGACAGCAGCTAAAAACGAAGATACGCTTGCAACAGAAGCCCTGACCGAATTCGGTGAAATCCTGGGTGTACTGACCATTGGTGTCATCAACTTGTTCAATCCAGAATTAATTGTCATGGGTGGACCGGTCATTGATATGTGTCCCATGGTCCTTGAGGCAGCCACTCGGACGGCC
Organism: uncultured Lentisphaeria bacterium; assembly: GCA_964630195.1. GTDB lineage: Bacteria > Fidelibacterota > UBA8477 > UBA8477 > JABMPR01 > JABMPR01. Next base: position 244 of record CAZVSF010000126.1, on the reverse strand, counting down.
AAATCAGATGTCCTACCGGCACCGGCAGAAATTGTTGAGATCAAAGCTGGAGCACTAAAAAATCGTGCAGGAACGCTGGGGGCTGTGGGAATGGTGTTGCAGGATCTATTTAAACCACCCATTGTAAATCTGGCGACCTATCGATCACTCATTTTGCCGGGATAAAGTATTTTAACGAATTTTAGTTAATTAGAAGATCGTGCGATTTGATCTCTGATGATTGCTGCTTCTTCATAATTCTCTG
>CAZVSF010000125.1:0-9082 GCA_964630195.1 uncultured Lentisphaeria bacterium | reverse complement strand
TTGGGAGCGATCCCTGTCATTTTCATATGAGAAAAATGAATCCATCATCACGCATGAAGGATCCCTGCTGCATCCGGCGTGGAAGGCCGATGAGAAACAATTTCTTGGCCTGGGATTTCGGAAGTCTGGATTGAATTCTGTAACACATCAGGGATTCTCACTGAGAACCAGGCTCTTTCAGGAAATGAATTTTGAACCAGCATCAATTCGAAGATTCACGCTTCGTTCTGAAGGTCAAACCCACATTTTCAATCGCTTATTTTTATCCCAGAGGAATGCAGCCACTATTCAAAATTTGAGCAATTCCAGTAGCGATCCGTCCATTCTGTTATCACTTGGGGGTGTCAATAGTGTGCGAGGTTATGAAGAAGCCTATATACGTTCGGCAAATAAGATAAGTATGCAGAATATGCTGCATTTTATCATAGGGAATCAATCGCAATTCCTTACGTTTTATGATATCGGTCTGCATAATGCCAATGGTGATATTGCAATACTACAAGGCTATGGGCTTGGCATTCAACTCAGAAGTGGAAGAGGACCGATCAGACTCATTGTAGCAACACATAAAGGAGTGAATTTGAGCAATAGCTTTTTTCACATAGAATATTCCGGGGGCGTCGCATGGATAGATCGATAATAGAAAAGAAGGTCATGGATGTTTTTAAACAGAATCGAGGTCGCTGGTATAAACCGCGCATGATTCTGAAAGCAGCCAGGATCAAGGACCGGGACTATCGATCACTAAAGATCCTGCTTCTGGATCTGTACCGGGCGGGGAAGATTGAGCAAAGAGGCAGGCATCAGTATGCCTACAAACCAAAACAGGTCCAACTGACGGGTGTCATGGCCGTCACCTCACGAGGCTTTGGGTTTGTTGAACTTCAGGATGGGAGCGAGGTATTTGTTCGTGCTCAGAATATGCAACATGCCTTTAACAAAGACATTGTTCGTGTTCAGCTTCTCAAGGAGAAAAGGGGAGACAAACCTGAAGCAAAGGTTATCGATGTTATAAAACGTCACCAGACCGAATTCGTAGGTGTCTACCAACAGGACAGATTTGGAGAATGGGTCATTCCTGAAGATAAACGCATCCGCGTTCGATTTGCAGTGGTTGAAGGCAGTAGCAGCAAGGCTAGAGACGGCCATATGGTGAGTGTAGAGCTCATCAAATGGGATGATGGACACCCAGAGCCACTGGTGAATATCAAAGACGTCCTGGGCTATCCAGGGGATCCGGGTGTTGACATCGCTCTTATTGTGCAACAGCATGATCTGCCAACAACGTGGACAAATAAAGCTTTGGATCAAGCGGCCTCCTATTCGGAGCAGAGTGTTCAGGATGAGATCTCAAATCGTAAGGATCTCAGACACCTCACTTGTTTCACTATCGATCCGGAAAGTGCTCAGGATTTTGATGATGCTGTATCCATTGAGAAGACCAAATCCGGCTGGACGCTCGGGGTCCACATTGCAGATGTATCCCATTATGTTAACCCAGGAAGTCCCATTGATCGCGGTGCCAGAAAACGGGGATCAAGTGTTTATCTGGTAGGATCTGCCATCCACATGCTTCCGGAAAAACTGGCATCTGATCTATGCTCCCTCAAACCACATGTTGACCGCCTGAGTATGACCTGTCTCATGGATATAGGAAGAGACGGTCAAATTCACAGATCTCAGATCATGAGCTCGGTCATTCACTCTGATCAGCGCTTCACCTATGAAGAGGTTGAAGAAATTATTCAGGGAAAATCACACACATACGCTGGACAGATCCATGACATGGAACAATTGAGGCAGATACTGTTCAGGGATCGAAAACTAAAAGGTAGTATCGATTTAGACCTTCCTGAGCCCATTGTCACGCTGGATGAGACCGGCTTCCCCCACGATATAAAGCCTTCCAAGCGGCTTACTGCCCATCGTCTGGTGGAAGAGTTTATGCTGGCTGCCAATCGTGTCACAGCTGAATATCTGGCCAAAAAATTTGAAAAGGCGAAACTCCCTGGGATTTACCGTATACATGAGACGCCCTCCTCCGATGACATCTCGAAGCTGCAAATGATCCTGACCAGATTGAAGATCCCACAGAAGATCAAAACACCTGTAAGGCCAAAAGATTATCAGATCCTGGTAGAAGCGGTTCGGGAAAGTCCTTATCGACACTTTATTGAAAAGGTAGCATTGAGGTCCATGACCAAAGCAAAATATTCTCCTGAGAATAAGGGTCATTTTGGCCTGGCCTTCAAGTCATATACTCATTTTACCTCACCGATAAGACGCTATCCAGATCTGACTGTGCACAGACTTCTCAAACAGTACACCGGTGAGGACAGCACGAAGCCACCTTCCTATGCGTCCCTTGAGAAATTAGCCGAGCATTGCTCACAGAGAGAGCGAGTTGCAGTCGAGGCCGAGCGCGATCATTTAAAAATGAAGCAGCTGCAATATCTCAGTAAACGGATCGGACAAGAGTTCGAGGGCGTCATCTCCGGAGTGCTGAATTTTGGTTTTTTCGTAGAACTTGCTGAGAGTTTTGTAGATGGTCTTGTCCACGCTGGCTCGCTTACGGATGACTATTATGAATACGAAGAGAATAATTTTTCTCTGACAGGGCGACGCACAAAGAAAATGTATCGCCTGGGTGACCCTGTGACAGTAAAAGTCACATCAGTTTCGATTTCGGAGGGTCTTGCAGATTTTGAACTTGTCAAAAAATAAAGGCTGTCACCACTTCATACTGATGATAAATTTATACTCCACACGGATTTGAGGAACAGGGGCGAGTTATCTATGAAAACATTAGCAACCATCAAATATTTGAGCATTTCAATTCTTTTCAGTCTCAGCTTGCTGACCTGCGAACGGCCCAAAGAGGCAGCAATCGGACAAGATGATGTGATCACAGTTGTCTGCGATGAGAGAAATTGGGAGGTTTGTGAACCCATCTTAGCTCAAACACTCGGGAAGGTATTCCACACACCACCCACTGAGACCTTATATAGATTCCAACGTATAAGTCCGAGGGATCTGAATGTTAATATTCTAAACAAGAATCTAATGATACTGACACGATTGGAAGACGATAGCAAAATCACTCCCCAGGTTCGATCCATGTTTCCTGATTCTACCATCAGAAATTTACGACAGAATCCTAGAGGTATATATTATCAGGGGGATGTCTATGCGCAGGGCCAGGCCCTGGTCGTGGTTGTGGGAAAATCACTGGCTGACCTCAAAAACAGGGTGGAGATCAATCAGGATGTGATCTTTAATTTTATCGAGCACAAAATGTTCGAGCGAAATACGGCATTTGTCTACCGATCAGGTGAACAATTTGATCTGGCTCAAAAATATTTTGATCAATATGGATTCTATATGCGGATGATGCATGATTATGTTGAGATCGAGAACAGACCCAAGACCAATCTTCTATGGTTGGGCCGGGACTTCCCCTATCGATGGCTGACGGTGACCTGGGTAGAGCCTTCTGATTCATCACTTGAATTTCAGCTAAATGACCTGCTTACAAAAACATTCGGGACCAAGCTCAGGGATGTAAAGCTCAATCGTGACTATCTGACCTCGGAACAGATCTGGTTCAAGCAGTACTCAGCCATAAAATATTATGGTTTATGGGAATCGAAGGCTGAAGTCAAAGGTGGACCTTTTATTGCTTATGGGTTTTATGAACCGATCAAGGACAGGATCTATCTGATCTCAGGACTTGTTTACGCACCTGACAAAGCCAAATTACCGTATCTTCGCCAAATGGAAACCATTATTAGAACCTTTGATACAGAAGTATATAAACAGGATTAAGGATAAATTAACACATTGAATAAAAGTGTCTTGATCACCGGCGTCAATGGATTGCTGGGACAGAATATTGTCAAAGAGTTTTTAGTGGACCATGAGATATATGGACTCGATCTGAACCCGGGAATCTTTGATGCCCATGAAAATGTCCATGTGAAACAGCTGGATCTCAATGATTCTGATGCGCTCCAGGCATACATCAAGCAGGTTAACCCAGCCAACATCATCCACACCGCTGCGTATACCAATGTTGACAGAGCGGAAGACCAAATGGATATTGCATTCGCTGTAAACGCAGATGTTCCAAAAATGCTGGCCAGAATTTGCCAGGAAGCCGATATTCCGCTGGTGCATATCTCAACAGATTATGTCTTTTCAGGTAATGCCGGTCCCTATTCAGAATTTGACCGGAGGGATGCCTGGGGCAAGTATGCTGAATCAAAGCTGGCCGGGGAGTCAGCAGTATTGGCATCGGAGGCACGTGCAGCCATCATTAGACCCAATGTCATGTATGGTCATGGAAAATATTTAACCAGCAGTTTTGTCGAATGGCTCCTTGGTGAATTGAGAAATGAGAGATCAGTACGTATAGTTGACGATCAGTACAATAACCCCACATATGCCCGCCGTCTCGCAGCAGTCATCAGAACTGTTATCGAGCATGAAGCCTGGGATATATGGCATTTTGGATCAAAGGAGGTTGTTTCTCGTTATACATTTGCATTGATGATCGCCGACACTTTTGGGTTGTCCTCAGAATTAATTGATGCAATTTCAACGGTTGAATTGAATCAAAAAGCCCCCCGGCCAATGAGGAGCGGTCTGATTTGCGAAAAAGTTAAAAAGGAACTGGCTATTCCGATCCTGAGTATCAAAGAGGAATTGGAACTGCTAAAGGAAGAAATGGATGTCTGGTAACTTAACAATCATACCTACTTATAATGAGAAAGAAAATATTCTCCTTGTCATCGACAAAATTTTGTCACTAAAGGTCAAGACTGATATTCTCATTGTAGATGATGGCTCGCCCGACGGTACCGCTGATCTGGTCAAAGACCGCCAAAAAAGTACACCTGAGCTACACCTGATGGAACGAGCTGGGAAACTAGGACTCGGGACTGCCTATATTGCCGGATTTAGATATGCAATTGAGCATGACTATGATACGGTCGTTCAAATGGATGGTGATTTTTCCCATGATCCTGTGGTCATCGAGACCTTTCTGAAAGAAATAGAAACCAATGATCTCATCATAGGATCTAGATATTTGAATGGTATTAGCGTAGTAAATTGGCCACTGCAGAGACTGATGCTTAGCTATTTTGCCAGCAAATATATACAGATGATCACCCGCATGCCGGTCAACGATGGAACGGGTGGCTTTAAATGCTGGCGGGTGTCCTTCCTGAAGCAGATCAACCTGGATAAGGTGAGAAGCAATGGCTATTCATTTCAGGTAGAAATGAATTTTAGAGCCTGGCGAAAAGCACCTGATAGAGTCAAAGAAGTCCCAATTTTATTTGTCGATCGAACAGTTGGCCAGAGCAAAATGTCTAAAGCGATTGTTCGTGAAGCAATTTGGCGGGTGTGGTGGTTACGCATGATGGCTCTCCTGGGAAAAATTTAGTCCATTTCTAGAATTCCAAATTTATGAAGCTCTCCATTGTTATCGTTAACTACAATGTAAAGGCCTTTTTACAGCAGGCTCTGGAGAGCATTCTCAAGGCAACTCAGGCCATTGAGACTGAGATCTTTGTCGTAGACAATCACTCTGTAGATGGCAGTATTGAGATGCTTCAATCTCAATATCCTCAAATTCAACTCATCCAGAATTCAGAAAACCTGGGTTTCGCCAAGGCAAACAATCAGGCCATCAAACAATCAAGGGGTGAATATGTCTGGCTTCTCAATCCAGATACCCTTGTTCAGGAAGACACACCTCAAAAACTCATTGAGGTGATGGAGACAGATCAAAGGATCGGTCTGCTTGGCTGCAAGATCCTGAATGATGATGGAAGTTTACAGCTTGCCTGCCGAAGAAGCTTTCCAACACCGTGGGTTGCCTTGACAAAGATGCTGGGTTTAGCGAGTATTTTTCCAAAATCGAAATGGTTTGGTCGCTATAACCTCACGCACCTGGATCCAGATAAATCCTATGAAGTTGAGGCGATCAGCGGGTCCTGCATGTTCATTCGGCGAAAAGCCCTGGAAGAGGTGGGAAACCTGGACGAAACCTTTTTTATGTATGGGGAAGATCTGGACTGGTGTTTTCGTTTTGGGAAATCTGGATGGAAGGTCTATTACTCACCGGTCACCAGCATTATTCACTATAAGGGTGAATCTTCCAAGGTTGCCCTCTGGGATACAAATACCCACTTCTATAGAGCCATGGACATATTTGCCCGCAAACATTTCAAGTCCACCAGTCGTTTTCCAATTCATTGGGTGCTACGCCTCGGCATTCTAATGCGATATATCCTCTCCGTGCTCAGTAAGATCAGCCAGAATGCACTGGCGTTTGTCATGGACTTATCCGGGCTACTGCTCATCACCTTAATTGCCATATTCATTAAATTTCGAACTTTTGAAGTATTGAGCCAATATGTCTATGTTTTGCCAGTTTATCTGGCCGTATGGTTAACTGTTATCACAAGTCTGGGACTCTATAGAAGCTACAGGTATTCTGTAAGCAGATCCATACTGGCAGCAACCCTGGGGTTTTTGATCAATGTGACCCTGACATATTTCTTCAAAGACTATGCGTTTTCCCGCATCGTGATGCTTATCAGCTATTTTGGTGCCTTGTTCTGGATATCAGGCTGGCGAATATTTGCATCATCCCGAAGAACGGATAATTTTGAACTTGGCACACAACGGACATTGATCATCGGAGATTTTAAAAGTGCCAGTGATATTTTCTCCCGTTTATTGACTAATCTCGGGCTGGGTTATACCCCTGTTGGAATTGTAACAACAGACGGTGGATCGCACCCTGATGACAGGATCATCGGGCATATCGATGATCTCATTGCGCTGGTCCAATTCCATCGGATTGATGAAGTTATTTTTACCTCTGACAATGTAGAGATCAGTCAGGTTTTCGATTTTCTACCTACTTTAAGTCAGCAAGGCGTCAAGATCAAATTGGTGCCGGGTAATCTCTCTTTTATTGTAGGGAAGTCCGTGGTAGACAATTTACAGGCTGTTCAATTTGTGGACATGGATTTCCGCTATTATCACACGGGATCGCGTATTGCCAAGCGGTTTGAAGATCTGCTAATCTCACCCTTCATTTTATTATTAGCCAGGCCTTTCCAGGGACTTATGATTCGCTCAAAGTCCATGTCAAAAGATGTTATTGAGCTTAATAACCGTAACTATTCGATCTATCGGTTAGCGAATGGCCAGTCCTCATTTTGGAGCAATTTAAGCTTGCTTCCCCTGGTGATTCGGGGAAAGTTGAGCCTTGTAGGATCTCCTATTGATCTGACGGATAAGGGTTGGGATATAAAACATGGTATTTTCAGTCTTGAATCCGTACGTGGGGGGGCTCCACTGAGTGAAGAGGAGAGATATTCCTTATTGAATTATTATCTCCACAATCATTCAGTCCTGCTGGATCTTGAAATTATTATCAAAGCCTTCTTAGGAAAATAGTATGAGTAAAACAGTATTAGATTTTGAAAGACCCATTCATGATCTGGAACAGAAAATCGTTGAAATGGAGATCATGTCCAGCGATTCAGATGTGGATATGAGTAGTGAAATAAAAAAACTTCGAAAAAAACTGGTTGAACAATCCAAGAAAATAAATAAAAATCTATCTCGTTGGCAGCGGGTTGAATTAGCGCGTCATGCAGACAGACCCCACGCCCTGGACCTTATCGAACTCATGTGTGATACCTGGATGGAGCTTCATGGAGATAGAAATTTTGGCGATGATAAGGCTATTGTGAGTGGAATTGCTCAGATCGAAGACCAGCGGATGGTCATCATTGGGCAACAAAAGGGACGATCGACCAAGGATAATCTCTATCGCAATTTTGGCATGCCCTATCCCGAGGGATACAGAAAAGCACTGCGTCATATGAAACTTGCTGAAAAATTTGGTCTACCGGTCGTTACCCTAATTGATACCATTGGGGCTTATCCTGGATTGGAAGCCGAAGAGCGTGGACAAGCCGAAGCCATCGCCCGTAACCTGTTTGAGATGAGTCACCTCTCTGTTCCCATTGTCGTGATAGTTGTCGGCGAAGGTGCCTCCGGTGGTGCCCTGGGAATTGGTGTGGGAGACAGACTTGTTATGCTCGAGAATACCTGGTATTCTGTTATTTCACCGGAAGGATGCGCATCTATCCTGTATCGTGATGCCACGCAAAAGAAAAAAGCTGCCGAAGCGATGCGAGTAACTGCTGCAGATCTTATGGAGATGGGTATAGCCGACCGGATTATCGATGAACCCCTGGGAGGCGCCCACCGTGATTATAAAGGGACTGCCAAAATCCTGAAAAAGGTTATTCTTGAAGAAATTGCAGCCCTGGAGGCAATACCTGTTGAAGACATGGTCTCCCAGAGAATCCAAAAGCTTGAAAATATGGGTGCCTGGGAAGGCGAATGATCCGTTACGATTACCATTTTAAAGTTCGCTATAAAGACATCGACCAAATGGGAGTGATGTACTATTCCCGCTATTATGAATACTTTGAAGCTGCCAGAACAGATATGATGCGAGACCTGGGACTAACCTATAAATCTCTTGAGGCAGAAGGAATAATGATGCCAGTGGTTCATAGCGAATCGGATTACATCTCTGGACCGGGCTTTGATGATCACTTAACTTGCATTACAGAGGTCAAAGATTGGCCGAAGGGCAAAATGGAAATTCTCTATACGCTCGTACCTGATTCTGAGCCTGACCGAATCTTGAACAAGGGGAAAACTATACACGCCTTTGTAAAAATGAATGGTAAACCGACACGAATGCCTGCATCCCTCAAGCAGGTTCTTAAACAGAAATGGAAGCAATCAAATGAGTAATGAGCTGATCTTTTTTATCCAGACCCTTCTTGGATTAACCATGGTACTGATGGCCTTTCGACTGGGAAAGAACTGGCTGTATGCACTGATCGCTGTCAATTATGTTCTGGCCAATATCTTTGTGACCAAAACCATTATTCTGTTTGGCTTTGAGGCCACCGGTGGCAATGTTCTTTATGGTGCCATTTTTCTGAGTACGGATATTCTCTCCGAATATTATGGG
>CAZVSF010000124.1:0-9163 GCA_964630195.1 uncultured Lentisphaeria bacterium | reverse complement strand
ATATGTGGATAATAATAATTCACATGGATATAGAAGAAATCGATTGAATCTAATGGCTGTGATATTTTCTCATTCATATTTTGGTTGATGGGGATGCAATAAAGCGCTTCACAAACCCTCAGTGGAAGTTATTTTAGCGCCATGATAAGCAAATTTATTACCAAAATATTCGGGACCAGCTCTGATCGAGAGACCAAGCAGCTGCTTCCCCTTGTTGACCAGATTAATGAACAATTCTCTGCGCTTTCAGATGCCACTCAGGAAACATTGATCTCCAAAACAGAAGCCTTCAAAAAAAGAATCAGTGACCAAACATCTCAACTGGAATCACAACTTCTTGAGGATGGCAAGGATCTTAAAAGTATCCATGAAGCTGTCTATGATCTTGAACAGGAGATATTAGCTGAAATACTACCTGAAGCCTTTGCAGTAGTCAAAAAAGGGGCCGCCCTGCTGATGGATCAGCCTGTCAAAGTGACCGGCCAGGAATTGACCTGGGACATGGTTCCCTATGACGTTCAACTCCTGGGTGCCATCGTGTTACACCAGGGTAAGATCGCTGAAATGAAAACGGGTGAGGGCAAGACACTGGTTGCCACCATGCCCATCTATCTCAATGCCCTGGTTGGCAAGGGCGTTCATATCATTACTGTGAATGATTATCTCGCTGAGCGTGATTCTCAGTGGATGGGTTCTCTCCTTAAGTATGTTGGTCTCACAGTTGGAGTTATTCTGGCACAAATGGAACCTGCCAAGCGTCAGGAAATGTATAATTGCGATGTGACCTATGGGATCAACAGTGAATTTGGTTTTGATTATCTCCGCGACAATATGTCCATCGCGAAGCAAGATCAGGTGCAACGCGGTCATTATTATTCCATTGTTGATGAGGTGGATAGTGTCCTCATCGATGAGGCACGAACACCTTTGATCATCTCAGGAACCGTTGAATCAGAAATAGCCCAGCGCTACACTGATCTTAGGCCCCTGGTCGATACACTTATGCACAAGCAGACAACCCTGGTCAATTCCATTCTTGCCAAAGCAGAGGATTTGCTCAAAGATCCAGAAAAAGAATATGAAGCAGGGGAGCTAATTCTCCAGGCACGCAGGGGAAGTCCGAAACATCGCCGCCTTCAAAAACTTTATCAGGAACAGGGGATCAAGAAGCTTGAGCAGCGGGTGGAGAATGATTATCTCCGTGATAAGCGCATGCCTGAGTTGGATGAAGAGCTCTATTTCGTCATTGAAGAAAAACAAAACAGTGTTGATCTCACCGACAAAGGGCGTGAAGCGCTCTCTCCCAATGATCCCGATCGATTTGTTATCCCTGACCTACCTACACTGCTCAACGATATTGAGAGTGATGAATCACTATCCATTCAGGATGTGAACCAAAGCAAAGAAAAGCTTTACGCGCTCCATGGTGAACGCTCTGATACCATCCATAACCTGAGCCAATTACTCAAGGCTTATTCCCTTTTTGAAAAAGACGTAGACTATGTCGTCCAAGAAGGCAAGGTCATGATCGTCGATGAATTTACCGGTCGCATCATGCATGGTCGTCGCTATAGTGATGGTCTTCATCAAGCTCTGGAAGCCAAGGAAAAGGTCAGGATCGAGAAGGAAAGTCAAACCCTGGCAACCATCACCCTGCAGAATTATTTCCGACTCTATAAAAAGCTGGCCGGAATGACCGGTACTGCCATTACAGAGGCAGAGGAGTTTTTTAACATCTACGAGCTTGGCGTTGTTGAAGTACCAACTCATCGCCCTGTTGTTCGTGTGGATGAGAATGATCAGATCTACAAAACCCGCCGGGAAAAATTTAATGCAGTCATTGAGGAGATCATCGCTTCTCATAAATCGGGCCAACCTGTTTTGGTTGGTACTATAACTGTTGAGGTGTCCGAAACACTCTCACGCATGTTAAAACGACTCAAGATTCCGCACAATGTGCTTAACGCCAAGCAGCATGGCAGGGAAGCAGAGGTCGTGGCACGCGCCGGACAGCCCCACGCAGTTACCATTGCTACCAACATGGCAGGTCGTGGAACCGATATCAAACTGGGACCAGGTGTAAAAGAGTTTGGTGGTCTCAAGATATTGGGAACCGAACGCCATGAATCACGTCGTATCGACCTTCAATTAAGAGGACGAGCCGGACGACAGGGTGATCCAGGAGCTTCACGCTTCTATTTGAGTCTTGAAGACGATTTAATGCGGCTATTCAGCTCTGACCGAGTTGCCAGCGTGATGGATCGTCTGGGACTCCAGGAAGGCGAAGTCATCGAAGCCGGCATGGTGACCAAAGCTGTAGAGCGAGCGCAGAAAAAAGTGGAAGCTCGAAACTATAGCATTCGTAAACATCTTCTGGAATATGACAATGTCATGAACCAGCAACGCGAAGTTATTTATGACCGCAGACAGGCCGCCCTTGATGGACTCGATCTCAAGGAAGAGTATAGCGAGGTCATGGAAAACTATGTCGATACCGTGGTCGAAAAATATACAGACCTGGAACCTGACATCGATATTTGGGATTGGAGTGGACTGGAAGCTGATCTTGGGTCAACTGCCATGGTGCAATTACCTGATAACCCAACACCTGATCTGGATCCTGATAAATTAAGAGCCATGGTCAAAGAGCTGCTCTGGGACTCCTACAACCAGAAAGTTGAGATAACCGGCAATCCTGATAATTTCAAGCGTTTACAGCAATTCGTATATCTCAGGGTTGTTGATGAAAAATGGCGCGAGCATCTCTATGAGATGGATCAGATGAAAGAAGGAATCAACCTTCGAGCGGTAGGTCAGAAAGATCCCCTGATTGAGTATAAAAAAGAAGGCTACCAACTGTTCGTAAAAATGCTTGATCTCATTGATCGAGAAGTGCTCAAGCTCTTTTTCCATGCCAGGATCGTGGATGAACGCGAAAATAAAATGCGCCGGGCTCGAAACCTATCCTCGAACCATGCTGAGACCTCCAATATGGGTTTTCTCAATACCTTGCCGCAATCGGCCGAACAAGGAAATTCAGGTGGAGCACCTCCAGGACCTGCTCAAAAGCAAAAACCGATCACCGTTGAAGCAAAGGTGGGTAGAAACGATCCCTGCCCCTGTGGCTCTGGTCTCAAATACAAGAAATGTCACGGCAAGTAGGTCTCAAAAATTGATCACTAACAATTTTGTTACAGATAAGACATAGGCAAATAAGGTTTGTATCACCCCTTGAGGACATTATTTTTCAACTTGTTCAATGAAAGAATCGGACTGTGATAGGTATCAACCTTTTTGCTCGGGACAATAATTAGATTAAATGGAAATCAACCACGTGCATGTGGAGGGAAATATGCGTAAAAGCTTTCTAGTCATCACCAGCCTAATTATCATTGCCAGTTTTGGCTTTGGTGAGACAGTTGTTTCAGTTGTTGGGTCCTCCGCAGAGAACGCTGATGCCCTTGCCATCGTTCCAGTAAGCTTGACCAACACTGGCGCAGTAGGTGGGTTGCAGTTTAGTCTGAAAGATCTTCCCAATAACTTGTCTGTCCATTCGGTCATCCCTGCTGGTAGAACCAGCGCGGATGAATATACCGATAATGACAACAGTGGTGATTGGACCCCCGGTGATGATCTAACACTAGATCACAATGGGAATGGCGATTACGACGGTCCTTTTGATATCCAATTTAATGACCGCGATACAACGGTTAGCATATTGATTTATGATGGTAGTGGAAATACCATTATTCCAGGTCAGGGTGAAATCTGTAAAGTTAGATTCAATAAACCGGCCAATGTCACCGACGAGATCATTGAGCTAAAATTTCATGAGATATTGAACGCTGACCCACAATTTTTACTGGTCGTTACTGATCCAGATGGAGCTGCCTATAACACAACCTGGTTAAATGGTCTGCTCACAGTTGGTGGTATCGAGGTTCGATTCACCGGTGGTGGCGGTAGCCCAGGCTGGGCTTCAGAACCTCTCATGGTTGAAATGAACAATGCAGTACCTGTAAAGGGTATCCAGTTTAATATTTTGGATGGTGCAGCAAACTACCTGACCTTTGAATCGGTTGCTGGGGTCGGTCGGGGATCAGATTTTACTTTTGTTGGCAATGAAGTAAACGGTCAGTCCGCGTTTCTTGGTGTAAATTTTAATGGTCAGGAAATACCTCCTGGTACCGGTGCTATTATGGAGATTTCTTTCATGATCGCCCCGGATGCTCCAGTTGGTGAGTTGACCATAAATATTTCTGAATTGATCGTTGCTGCTGAAGGTGGTCTTCCCCTGCCCAGTAACGGTGAAGAGTACGTATTCCCAGTCACAGTGGGCGTAGATGATGAAGCTGAAATTCCCACGGCCTTTGAATTGAAGCAGAATTACCCCAATCCCTTTAATCCCACCACCACGATTAGCTATAGTGTCCCTGTAGCATCCACTGTGGAAGTTGGAATCTTTAATCTTTTGGGTCAGGAAATTCGTTCCTTATCCAATGGCGATCACCAGCCAGGTGTTTATACAGCCATGTGGGATGGTTTAAACAATAGGGGTGTTCGTGTTGAGTCTGGGATCTATCTCTATCGGATGAGTAGTTCAGCTGGTTTTAGCGCGACAAAAAAACTGGTAATGCTCAAATAATCCAACCCTGAAATATTTTTAAAAAGCCCCGGTTTTTACCGGGGCTTTTTGTTGCTTCAAACAGGGCAATATATATCTTGCTACGCTTTTTTAAGCCGCGGTGGCGGAATTGGTAGACGCGCTAGATTTAGGATCTAGTAAGCTCAGCTTGTGGAGGTTCGACCCCTCTCCGCGGTACAAAGCAAACGAGAAATCGTTTGCTTTTTCTATGGTCCGGACTGTTTCACATTCTTGATCATCTCGGAATCAATATTTAGGAAAACACCACTTATATCAATTTCGCATGGGAGTATGTATTATTGATATAAATATCTAATTTTATGGTGAAAATATTTTCAAACTATCTCACCTTAATACAATAATAACATTAAGATATATAATTATCTGCCCGTATGGCATGGGATTGGTAAATTAGCCTTTCATGTTAAGAAACTATATTCAACAAAACCTTTTATCGATTCGAGCGACCGATTATAGAAACGCACGGAGATTTCGATTTAAAAACTTTAAATCATGGAGTAAGCTATGAAAAAACGAATCATTATATCAACCATTTCAATGCTCATCGGGCTAAGCTCCCTTTTGAATGCCCAAACCTCTGTAAGCAGCGATATTCACGTTGCCAAGGGTGAAAAAGTTTCACGAGGGATTACCACGGTAAGTGGTGACGTCTTTGTGGGAAATGGTGCTAGAGTCGGCTCAACCATTAATGCCGTGAGCGGTGATATTGAAATCGGATCTAAAGCAAAGGTCGAACAAGTAGAAGTCGTCAGTGGTGATATTTCAATAGGTAAAAATGCAACAGCTGATCACCTGGAAACAGTGAGTGGCGACATACATCTCTATGGGGGGAGCACTATTGAAGGGACCGTTGAGACCGTAAGCGGCGACATCAGCTGCGACTCCGGCTCAGAAGTTAAAAGTGATCTTTCAACGATCAGTGGCGATCTTGAACTTGATGATACGAGGATTAGAGGTTCTGTAAAAACCGTATCTGGCGAAATCTCATTATTCAATGGTTCAATGGTTGATGGTGATATCATTATCGATCGTCAACCAAATAGCCTTATTCGTTATAATAGCAAACTGAAGATCATTGTAGATATGAATTCGGTTGTCAGGGGGTCAATCATTGTAACCAATGAAAATTCAAATGTAATCGTTTATCTGGCCAACGGCGGCAAGGTAAAAGGTGAAATTGTAAACGCTGAGGTCAGGGAGCAATAGAATGATATTCCCAGGTCGAGGTGAAAGGATGAACACATATGAAATCCATGCGAGTTCTTACGCTCTTGATCTTGGGAATAATACCAGTTTTGGCTCTTGCACTACCACAAATAAAAGGGAGTGCCCAGGAGCGTAGCATCACAGCTTATCGTATTGAGGGCGATAAGATCAGAGTTGATGGAAAACTTGATGAGAAAGTCTGGCAGGAATTATCACGCCAGAGCGATTTTTTACAGCGAGACCCCAATGATGGTTCTCAGGCAACCCAGAAAACCGAATTTGCTGTTGCCTACGATTCCGAATTCCTTTATGTAGGTATCCGAGCCTACGATGAAAATCCCGAATTAATTGATGGAATTCTAACCAGGAGAGATGAGTATTCTCCCTCGGATTGGCTCTACATCTCAATTGATAGTTACCACGATCATAGAACAGCGTTTGAATTTGGTCTGAACGCTGCCGGTGTTAAGCAGGATCTGCGAAGATTTGATGATACCAATGCTGATTTCGATTGGAACGCTGTCTGGGAGGGTGACGTCAATCTGGATGATCAGGGGTGGACGGCAGAATTTGCCATTCCTTTTCGAGAACTCCGTTTCAATAGTGCTCAGTCCCTGAACTGGGGTTTCAATGTTTATCGTGAATTTCCCAGGAATGACAATGAATTAAGCATCTGGAACCATTGGTCACATGAAACCACTGGATTTGTTTCAAACTATGGTGAGCTCACAGGTCTCACGGACGTTAAAGCAAAACAACCCATATACTTCGCGCCTTACGTACTGGGAAGCTCAGGTGTGAATGATGCCCAGAAAGAGCTCCTTCGTCGCTATAATAATTCTGGCAGCATGGGTGCGGATATTCGAAAGAATTTTGATTTGGGTCTTACCTTTTCAGGGACTGTCAATCCTGACTTTGGGCAGGTTGAAGCCGATCCAGCAGAGTTCAATTTAACGGAATTTGAGAGTTACTTCAGAGAAAAGCGACCCTTTTTTATTGAAGGTGGCAATATTCTTAATTTCTCGTTGGGATTTGGTGATGGTAACAATTCTTCAAATTCACTTTTTTATTCAAGACGAATTGGTAGGGCTCCTCAAGGATATGCCGCTTCTGATGGCGGGGATGTGAGGTCGATTGAGATGCCTGATAATACCCGGATCCTTGCAGCAGGAAAATTTACCGGCAAACTGGATAATGGACTATCTGTAGGTATCATGTCAGCGGCAACGGCAGAGGAACAGGCCGTCGTCGAATATACAGATGGGCATGAATCAAGTAACACGATCGAACCCGCAACTACTTATCTCCTGACACGACTGCAACACGACTATCGGGGAGGCCTAACAACTGTAGGTGGTATTCTGACGGCTACCATGCGATCTCTCGATGAAACCAATATGGATTGGCTCCGAGAGAAAGCCTATACAGGTGGCCTGGACTTTAATCACCAATCATCAGATCGCGTTTATTCGCTGGAGTCCGCTGTGGCTTTCAGCCATGTAAAAGGCAGTGAGGAGGCCATCCTTAACACACAACTTAATCCTGCACGTTATTTCCAACGACCTGACGCAGACCATTTGAATGTTGATTCCAGTGCTACAGCCCTCTCTGGAATGGGTGGAAAATTTATTGTAGGGAGATCCGATAGAAAACTCAATATGTTTGCCGGTGTACTGGCTACCAGTCCGGGTTTGGAGGTGAATGACCTGGGCTACATGAGAGCCGTTGATAATATTAATCAATTTATCTGGGTTGGCTATCGCCATTTTGAAAGTACTGACCTATTCCTTAATTATAATATTAATATTAATCAGTGGGCCAACTGGACATTTGGAGGAGAATCCAAGGGAATTGGTGGAAATGTGAATGGTAATGCCACCTTGAAAAATAACTGGGGTATTGGCGGTGGTGTTAACTTCAACTCAGGTGGTTTGGTGCCATTTCACTTACATGGTGGACCCGCGATCTGGGGATCAAAAAACATGAATGGCTGGGGTAATATCTGGACTGATGGTCGCAAAGACCTGAGTGCCAGCTTGAATCTTAATTATTTCTACGGCTGGGAGGATGTGCACAGCTTCAATATGTCACCCCACTTTACCTGGAGGCCAAAGAAAAATGTTTCACTCAGCCTGGGACCGAATTTTCACTTTTTGGATGATACCTGGTCCTGGATAACCACTGTAGAGGATAGTTTGAGGCATAAGGATTATATCTTTTCAAGCATGAAGCTTGCTCAAACCACGCTGACTTTCAGGGCCGATGTTACTCTGAGTACAACATTATCCCTCCAGGCTTATGCTCAGGCCTTCATAATGGGCGCTGATTATTTTGATTATCGGAGAGTTGATGATCCCACACAGAAGGATTTCAATAAGCGATTCCAGGATTTTCAAGATCAGCAACTCGCGTTCAATGGATATGGCGCTCTCAGTGGTATCGATATCGATCAGGATGGGATTATTGACTATTCACCAGTATCTGCAGTTTATTCAAATTTCAACTACAGTGAATTGACCTCAAACGTGGTCCTGCGCTGGGAATATTCCACAGGATCTGTCATGTATCTGGTTTGGTCAAGAGGTGCATCCGCTTATGATCCAACATGGAGATTCAACCCGGGAGAGGATTTGGGATCTCTTTTAAATCTTGAAGCTGACAACATATTTCTGATAAAAGTCAATAAGCTTCTACACTTCTAACATTACATAGCGCTTAAAACAACAATTGATCACCTGGAGAAAGGCTTAGCCCGCATTTATTCCGAACAACGCAGTCAGAGATCAAAATAACAAGTCAGGTTGTGCTGTATCATGAAATATGTGGGTTAGCATTCTCTGGGTGAACTTTTCACTTCACCTGAAAAAATCACAAATTTACCAAGTACAGGATTATAAAGATGTTGTTTATAAGGATTTTCCTATTTCTAGGATCATTATGACGATTTTTCTTCCGACTCCACAGATAATTGATTAATGTCTCGCTCAATTCAACACTTTGGGATTGATAACGGAGATAATTAATGAAGATTTCACAACATATATATATTCCATTTCTGATCTTCGTGACTGTTCTTGTGGCTGGCTGGTTTTCAATGATCTACGTCTCAGAACAAGATAGCGAGAAACTTGCCATTAAGGCGCAAGTGACAGCTGAACAGGGTGGCATGAGATTAAACGACTTCCTTCAGTCCCGTATTGCTCGCCTTGATCTCTTCAGAAAGCGGATGGAGCAAAGCCCACCGCTGGATGAGGTTGAGTTCCGCACAACTGCCTTGCGTATTCAGCACGA
>CAZVSF010000123.1:0-9339 GCA_964630195.1 uncultured Lentisphaeria bacterium | reverse complement strand
GTTTCTGAGTTTGAAATAAATACAGGACTTTAGTCCAAATGGTTTGGGCTAAAGCTCTTTTTTGGTGGGGATCCCAGAACCCCATGCTGAAGCATGGGGTTATTGTTACTATTATTCATACGAACTAAATGGTTCTCTGGTATCCAGTCATCCAGACTGGAGGGAAACCGTTGCGACTGGTGTTGTTCGTAATCTTTGAACTTTACTTTGTGGGATGTGGGCTTCTACATATACAACTATAATAATAACAACCATATATACAAGCTTAATCTATACTTTGGAATCCCTTATATCAAAAAAAGAGGTCACCCTTATTGAACAGTCTCTTTTTTATTCAATTTCCTTTTTTAAGGTCTCGTACTCTTCTAACAACTCAAGATACAATTCTTCCAGAGCATCTTTTTCAAGCAAGGCGGCTTGGATTTTTTCATACTCACTGGCCTGCTGGGGATCCCTTAATATTGCTTCCTGTTTGGATATCGCTGATTCGCAGTCTGCAATCAATTGAGGTAACTTCTTGATCCTGTTGGCCATTTTTTTTCTGTACTGATAGTCATTATTGCCAGTCTTCTCTGCCTGCTCAGTTGGCTTACCTTTCGCTTCAGCAGTCTCCCCCGCTGGTTCATCCTGACGCTTTTTCCACAGATAGTATTCATAATTGCCTAAGAATATTTGAATGTTGCCATGATCCACTTCAATGATCGAATTCGTTACCGCGTTTAAAAAGTGCCGGTCATGGGATATACACACCATTGTCCCGGAAAAACTTGCAACGGCATCCTGCACAACATCTCGAGAACGCATATCAAGATGATTGGTTGGCTCGTCCAGGAGGATGAGATCGGAGGGTGTTGACAGCATCTTTGCCAGCGCCAATCGAGATACTTCTCCGCCACTGAGCACTTTAATTTTTTTCTCCACCGTGTCTCCTGAGAATAGAAAACTTCCCAGATATGTCCGCACTTCTGTCACCAGCCACTTAGGATTCTCATTGGATATTAACTCATAGACGGTGTCTTCCATGGGCAGGGACTCAAATTGGTGCTGAGCAAAATAGGAAGTCCCAACCCCCTCACCCCATTCTAATTTTCCACCACTTAGTGGCTCCACCTGGGCCAGCATCTTCAAAAGCGTTGACTTACCCGCGCCATTGGAACCGACCAGACCGATCTTTTGTCCACGTTCCAATGTCAGATCCAGCTTTTTGAACACCTCAAGATCGCCATAAGATTTTGCTGCACCCTTAAATTCAGCAATAATCCTGGCAGAACGTCCTGGTTGAGGTATACGAACGGCAATGCGACCCTGCTCACCCTCTGGAGGATGGATCCGTTCCAATTTCTCAAGTTTTTTAACACGACTCTGGACTTGAGGGGCTTTACTGTCCTTATATCTGAACCGCTCAATGAATCGTTCTGTCTCGGCAATCATTTTTTGCTGATTTTTGTAGGCCGCCACCTGTTGTGCGGTTCTAAGTTTTTTTTCCTCGACATACTGACTATAGTTCCCCGCATATACTTGAACCGTCATGTGATCTATTTCGAATATCTGATCAATGGTCTTATCCAGAAAGGTTCTATCATGGCTGATCAAAACAAGGGCTCCAGGCCATTCTTTTAAAAACGTTTCGAGCCATAAGAGTGACGCCAGATCCAGATGATTTGTCGGTTCATCCAGCAAAAGTACATCTGGTTTTTTAAAGAGGAGCTTTGCCAATGCAACCCGCATTCTCCAACCACCGCTGAATTGCTCAAGTGGGGTTTGCATTTGATCAGGATTGAAGCCAAGCCCACCCAGGACCTTTTTAGCCTCTGATTCCAGGGTCCAGCCATTCAGCCTTTCAAAATCTGCCTGCAATCGACCTAATTTCTCGAGCAGTTGCTCATCTTCCGGATCTTGTGCAATCCTGGCCGACAGATTCTCGATCTGAATTTCCATCTCAGCAACCTCAGGAAATTCATTGAGGACCTCATGCAAGATAGTCTCCCGGGAGGTTGTTTTGATTTCTTGGGGCAAATATCCTATTTCGATGTTTTTATCGATCAGAACCTGGCCTTTGTCTGTTTCCTCATGATTCATGATCATGCGAAATAGCGTTGTCTTTCCAGAGCCATTAGCACCCACTAAGCCAACTCGGGTTCCCCGTTTTATCACCAGACTCAGGTCTTTAAAGAGTGTTTTATCCGGATATGTTTTGGTAATATTGTGGAGGGTGATCATTGGATGGTCTTATCCAGGCAGGTTATACCTTCTCTTCTCGATCTCCTCATGCTCTTTGTAAAGCGTAAGGACATGACCGATGAGACTGACGAATTGTGAATTTGAACCTTCAAGGATCTCATCGAGAAATTGTTCTTTTTCTTCTTTGAATGCTATGAACTTGACTTTCACCATTTCGTGAGATCTCAGTGCTGTTTCAATGCTCTGAATACATTGAGGAGTGACACCGGATTTGCCAATTTGCACCAGCGCTTTTAAGGGGTGAGCTTTGGATTTTAAATATTTTTTCTGTTTTGAACTCAATGGTTCTAACATCTTTTAACTCCTATTCATACCACGCAGAGGGATGCCCAGGTTTTTACCTTCATTCGCGGTTTCTGCGGGTCTTCGTAAATAATCATTTATAAGTAATCTGTAAAAAGCGACTCCCACGGCATACATGGCTGCCGTAATTAGAAATATTTGATAATATTCAAGGTCGATCTGTCTGAGCACCTGAAATATTTTTGCACTGATAAACCACGAAGCACTCCAGATGCTGGAGCTGATCGCTGAGATCAATTCTTGATTTCTGGGACCCACATATTTCATCCCAAGTTCGCTGGTCATTGGACCGGCCATATTCATCAGGGGCTGCCTGAGCATGAAGGCAGCGATGGCAACATAAAAGGCCCATGTATAGGCTTGAGCCAATTGGGTCAATGCTAGAACCACCAGGAAAAATATTGCCAGGGATTGAGGGATAAGAATGGCAACCCTGAAACCAAATTTACGCCGGATAATAGGAATGAAGAGCGTTGATAAGAATACGATTGTCGCAGTTCCAGCACCAATTAAGCTGAAGGTATCAGAGTCGACCTGAAAGACGCTATTGAAGAACAAATTAACAAAGGGTATGGTTAAACCTGCGCCGATGGCTATGAGGAAATTTGGGAACAAGACTCTTCCAATCAGGCGCCAATCATAATCAGATCTTAAGGCTTTGAGGTTACTTAAAAAATTACTGGAGAGTGAACGGGGTTTGGCTTCCCGCATAAAAAGCACCAGAATAAATGAAAACGAACTGATAGATATGATGACCAGCATAATATGGTATTCGTCAAAGACTATGTTTGTTCCCCACAAAGCGATCTCCTTCACCCCAGATAGAAAATTTATTAGAAAACCGGAAATGATTGTCGCCAGGGACCAGGTAGAAAAGTTTAAGGATATCGCTTCAGACACAACCTCTTCCGGGGCAGATCGCATGATGTATGGCAAACCACAGACATTCAGTATCATGAAGGATACGCCCCAGAGAAGAAAACCCAGGGTGATTCTCGTCTCATTACCACTCTGTATGGAAAGTAGCAGAAAAAGGCTAAACAGAGGTACCATGAGACTGGAGGCCAGGAAGAAAGGTTTTAGCGCTTTCCCTTTTATAAATATTCCCAGGGGGAAGGCGAAAAATAGGACACCAAGGAATCGGTATGAATTAAACTGGGCAATACTCTCATCAGCATACCCCATTTTCCTCAGATAAATATTAAGAATAAGGATAAATCCAGCATTGATCATATGGATGAGAAATGCCGCTGAGATCATCAGCTTAACGGAGCGGGGTATGTTCCGGTATCGATTCAGGAAGTTCATGTGATAGAAAAGATACTGAAATGCAATATTGTGATTAAATCAGGCGGATGATCAAGTTGACCTATCTTGATTTCCTGGCTCGCATTCTAAGACCGTCAAATTCACAGTTTTTGCACTGATATCGTCGAATTTTGATATAAAACAATTTACTGGTTAGTCGTTGAAGCAGGTTGCGATGAACATGGATCAAATCACTTCCACACTCCGGGCATTCTGAAAGATCATGAAACCTGATCAGGGCTTTCTGCCGGACTCTGGCAGTCAACAAGAGAAAAGCCACCAGGATCAAGATAGTTCCCACGATATCTGAGGTTTCGAAATGTTCTGAAAGTCCTAAAATATTGCCAAGAAAGTTACTAAAGGCGTTGGTAACAGCTCTAAAAGTATTTACGATGCCATTAAATACATAACTTTTGATTTCCATTTGTTCAAAAAGGAGAAACACGCCCAAAAGGAAAAGAAATCCAATAAAGATTTCAGCGCTGAATTCGCGTATGATTGATTTTTCGTGACGTTTACTTTTTCGACGATGTCGTCTTTTCTCAGGTTCACTCATTGATTCAAGAGCCTCTCTTCATATTAAGCCTTTAAAACTAAAGCAAAGGGCTTCTCAATACACCCAAAATCTTTGCAACAGTTTTCCATTTGGGGGTTTATCACATGATCGCATGGTTTTCTCAAATTGCATTGGATTGAAGACATCTCTTTTTATCTTCGCCTATGTCTACCGATTCCTCTTCACAAGTATCGCTAATGTACAAATTCAAGATGGCAGATAAGCGATCCATCGAATTTGAGATTCTTCTCAGTTCAGATAAATTCACCTATCAACCCGTTTCAGAACCTGACAAACCAGCCTGGACCGAGCTGGGCTTCCACATGTGTGATGGATGTAAGCTTGCAGATACTGGAGTGAGTCACTGTCCTGTTGCTGTCAATCTCCAGGATATTGTGACCACCTTTAAATCGGATGTATCATATGATAAAATAGACCTCAGCATTGTCACTGCTGAGAGAACCTACTCCAAGGAAAACGTCACCATGCAGAGTGGGTTAAGCTCCATTCTGGGAATCATCATGGTCACAAGTGGATGCCCCTGCCTTGATTATTTGAGACCCATGGTGGCAACTCATTTGCCTTTCGCGAGTATTGATGAATCAATTTATCGTGCCATGTCCATGTACTTGCTGGCTCAGTTCACCAGAGCCAAGAACGATCTGGAACCCGATTGGTCCATGGAAGGATTGCGTCAGATTTATTCTGAAATTGATGCAGTAAATATAAGCATGGTCAAACGTTTGAGAGCGGCGACTGAGGAAGATGCCAGTTTAAATGCAGTTGTCATTCTGGATTCCTTTGCAAAATTAGTTCCCATGAGCATTGATGGGTCATTTGGTGGAATGGACAAATTATTCTGGCCCTATCTGAAAGATGCTCCCCCTTCAGAAAAAGCATAATTCACCTCTCGACGATTTTTGTTTAACCAGTTGTAAACCAGATTTGCTCTGTCTAATAAAAACCTGGGTTCATCTTCCTTGACAATTGAGAGATCGAAGAGATCAAGCTGCATACCGATCTTGCGAATACGACCCTTTTTGGTAATGAGCTCCTTAAGCGCTCCATTTTCGAATAAATAGCCCGCTTCATTTTCATTCCTGGCTTCAATCTTCAATTGATCAACTCGAAATCGATGATTGAATCGTTGCCTGTTGAAGAATGCATCGCAAAATATAAGATCATCTCTCAAGCGTTGGGCGTGTTCAAATTTTGTTTCTTCAATGCATAATCTTAATTCAGCTTCGATATGTGAAATAATGCCAGGATCCCGTCCTTCTAAAAATTGGCTAACCTGCTCACAAGCGATCGAATAGGCGTCATGGACTTCTTTCAAAATGCAGGGACCCAAACACTGACCCAGGTCCAATTCGATACAACTCTTGATGGGATGAGCATCCGTACAGGATCTGAAGCCCAAATATCTTGAGAAGATTTCCTGCAATCGTTGGATGAAAAATCGATCACGAAATGGACCATAGATATGACCCTGGATCTTCCCGGGATCCTCCAGGCTGATCAATCTTGGGTATTGATCATCACTCATCTGGAGATAACGATAATCCTTGAATTGTTTTTGCTTGATATTGTACATGGGCAGGTATTTTTTGATCAGGGAATCTTCTAATAAAAGAGCTAGCAATTCTGTTTCAGTCACGATGTATCTCAAAGCCTGTGATTCGTGAACCATCCGCTTTAGCCGCTCTTCCCTTTTGTCATCTTCCCTTAAATACGAGGCTACTCGATTTCTTAGATTTACTGATTTTCCAATATAAAGCGGATAATTTCTGGTATCCAGGAACAGGTAGACGCCAGGTGATCTGGGCAATTTTTTCTGACCCTGAATGAGCTGCTCTGAAATATTCATATCAATCGGAGTAGGCAGACCATGGTTTATGATTTGATGTCCGGGGAGGCATAAGATCGACGTTCATAGTTTCTGGTAAATGTTGACGAAGATCTGAGATCTTAATCATTTCTAGTTGATGCACATTGCTACAGCGAATACAAAGTATGGCTTGTGGTGATATTCCAGTTGCATAGAGCTTGATCTCCCTCAGTAGACTATTTTTGTTCATAAGATCTTGAGGGAGTGTCCATTCAAGCATGGGTCTAGTTGGTAGAGGAATAAATTCCCATTCGATCTCCTCGATTGACAGGTTGAGTAAGAAAAAGCCCTTGGCTTCATGTCGCTCAGCAAAAGAGGTCCTCTCAATGGAACCCGAATAGATGAGCGGCGTATTGCTTATGCTTCTCAGGACTTGCTGCCGATGTATATGTCCACTTAGCGCTAAATCCAGATAATCTGGGAATTGATCACATCTAACCACATCAGATGCGCTTCGAAAGGTATAATTCTGAGCACCAACAACCGCGCCTTCGATGGATTGATGCATACATAATATGTTCAGGCGATCCCCATACCTCCCAAATCCGATTTGATCAAGCACCCCTTGGAATTGTTGCTGAACCCGATCTCTGATATTAGGGAAGCCTCCCCAGGTAGTACCTAGCCCATTAATTTCAAGTTCAAAGGCGCGCGGGCGATCAAATAGATAGAAATTCTTATGATGAAACAGGGGGCTCGCAGGCAAGCGTGAACGTTCGTGATTACCGGGAACAAAGAACAATTTTATCCCACTTTCCAGGACGGGCAGGAGTGGTTCATAAGCCTTTTGAACAATGGCTGGTGGTATCTTTGATCGGAAGAAAACATCACCTCCGTGGACGATGACATCCACAGCTTCCCGTTGTGCCGTTTCCAGAATGAGATGATAATTACTGAAAAAATCATGTCCCCGCCTCCTCCTTTCGATTCTTGGTCGAATGGGATAATCAAATCCAAGGTGGGAATCGGCAAAGAAAAGAACTTTAACCATATTTGCAGCAACTATTCTTCATCAAATTGATCGAAGGTCAGTGTAAACTGAGTGCCCTCAGAATGATCCAGAAGGATGCTCCCTTCCAACTGCTCGGTAAGGATCCTTACGATCCTGAATCCCATGGTTTTGGCCTCACTGAACATAGCCTCAGATTCGAGACCTATTCCATCATCGCCGATCTTAATTCGAACCTCCCCATCATCAGAAAGGGTTGCAGAGAGCGAGATTGAGCCTTCCCTATTATTTGGGAATGCAAATTTCATCGCATTGGTGACCAGCTCGTTCACAATCAACCCACTGGGAATAGCCTTGGAGATTTCCAATTCCATTCCTTCAATTTTTTGATGAATTTTTATACGATCTGGATCCATGGCATAAAAACTTTTCAATTGGAGAACCAGCGTATTGATATAATTCCCAAAATTTACCGCAGACATTTTTTCCGATTTAAAAAGTTTGTCATGGATCAATGCCATACTTCTAATTCTATTTTGAGTGGCTGCAAAAACTTCAGTGAGGTGTTCATCCCCAGAATATTCTGCCTGAATATTGAGCAGGCTGATGATGACCTGCATATTGTTTTTCACCCTATGGTGAACCTCACGAAGCAAATATTCCTGTTCCTTTACTGCCGACCGTAGCTCCTCTAGAACCTCCACTCGTCTGGATATATCCCATACGAGACCCGTGAAGTGAAGAGGAACGCCATCTTCATCCTTATGAATGGTACTGTAATCTCCCACCCAGATGTATTCGCCATCTTTTTTCCTCAGTCGATAGGGGACAGTTTCGAATGAGCTAACTCCGCTGGCAATAGCTTCTCTAGATGATTTTCTGACTGCTTCAAGATCATCTGGATGAATTACTTTTGAAGGAACTATATCGTGACTTTGGAATTCCTCCACGGTGTATCCCAATATCTGTTCCACATTTTCACTGACCGAGATCACAGGGTCATCCGCTGAGTATGCCCATCTGATGATCATAATAGGACCAGCCATAAATATTTTTCGTTCTTCCAACTGTTCCAGTTGCACTTTACGTTTGTCAGCTTCGGCCAAATAGGCATCGGTGACATCTTCCATATTAGCCTGTGCCCCGACTATAACATTCTCAGCATCGAGTACAGGAGAGATCACCAAATTAAAGTGAAGGGTTTTCCCCCAATTCGTTGTGTATTTTCCAGTAAATGAAACGATCGTATTCTCTACTATGGCCTTTTTAAATTTTGCTGAAATACCAGCATCCACAAGGGGTTGAAATTCAAACATATTAAATCCCTGGGTTGCTGCTTTTGAAGGAGACCCGAGCAAGTCCACCATGCGCTGGTTGACTTCCAGTATATTTCCATCACAATCAATACTTAGAATCCCAGTCGGAGAATTTTCAACCAGGTCTCTCAGTCTGGATTCATTTTCCAGGGACTCCTTCTCGGAAAGTTTTTGAGCTGTCACATCATATATGTAACCCAGAATACCCTTCGGGTTGCCTGTCTCATCACGCTGAATATTGGCGTAGTCCTGAACCCAGATATAATCTCCACTCTTTTGTTTTACGCGATAAGGGTGGACCAGCATAATATCAGAGCCATCTGAAAGTACAGAGCGAATGTGTTCCTGCAAAGCTGGCTTGTCATCAGGATGTACAAGATCTGGATATAGAATTTTTCCACTCAGAAAATCAGTAGCATCAAACCCCAGGAGTTCGTTGACATTTTCAGAAATATTAAGGAGGGCATCTTTATCGTTGAGGGGCCATTGGATGAGTACCACAGGACCGCTAAAAAATATCTGCCGCTCAGCCAGTAATTCCATTTCATGTGACTTGAGTTCAGAAATATCATCTATCAGGCCTTCGACATAGATATTCTCCCCATTATCATCCTTCACCACTACCGAGGAGACCCTCCCGTGGAATATGGACCCATCTTTTCGTTTCAGTCTGACTTCCTTATCTTTTATTCTTCCAACTGAGAAGAGTTCTTTTTTCAGTTTATCCCTCTCTTTGGAATCACAATAGAGATCAAGTTCAGACGCAGCGTGAATTTCA
>CAZVSF010000122.1:7765-9366 GCA_964630195.1 uncultured Lentisphaeria bacterium | reverse complement strand
GATACCACATTTTCAAGCTGAAGTTTTTCCATGACGATCCCTGCCATATGCTCCTTTTGGAGCAGGAGAGGCACCTCATAAATAGACTTCGCATCCAGACCTTGTATGACGGCGTTTGGCTTAACATTTGTGAATAAGGCCAGTTTTTGTCTCACATCATCAGTCAATTCATATTGTGTTCGACACAATAAGATATCCGGCTGGAGACCGATTTCGCGTAGGCGCATCACCGAGTGCTGGCTGGGTTTGGTCTTTAATTCTTCGCTTGCTTCGATATAGGGAATCAGTGTGACATGGAGGATGATGACATTTTCTCGCCCGCGGGCCTGCTGAAATTGTCGGACGGCCTCAAGAAAGGAAAGGCTTTCGATATCTCCAACGGTTCCACCAATTTCGGTGATGACCACATCAAGATCTGGATCGATCCGTTCAGGTTTTTTGATTCTTTCAATGATCTCATCAGTTACATGAGGAATGATCTGGACAGTGCCACCCAGATAATCTCCCCGGCGTTCTCGCTCCAGGACCTCATAGTAGATACTTCCAGCTGTGCTATTATTGGCCTTACTCATATCGGCGTTGATAAAGCGCTCATAGTGCCCCAGATCCAGATCAGTCTCGGTACCGTCATCGAGAACAAAAACCTCTCCATGTTGAAAGGGGTTCATCGTACCAGGGTCGACATTCAAATAGGGGTCCAGTTTTTGGATGGTTACCTTTTTGTTTTTGAGCTCGAGCAACATACCGAGAGAAGCCGCAGCAATACCCTTTCCAAGGCCGGAAATAACGCCTCCTGTTACAATAATATGTTTGGCTTGGTGCGCTTCCATGGAGTCCTCAATATTTTAGTTAACTGTCTTTAAGTAAGTCGGTGTTTGTTTTGCTGGATGGGCCAGAGCGGAGATGGACGCGTCGGTACTGATATTGTCCAGCTTAAGATCCATGCACTATGGCTTCCGCAATTTCCAGCGATTTTTTGTAAAACTGTCCAGATTCAATGCTCTTGAGAGGTCGGAATAGTGGGGGAGGTTTCGGTTCACATGATTGCCAGCTCTCATGTGAAGCAATATAGCCTGAGACCGCCGAACGCCAAGTCCTTTCAGATAAAAACAGGGCATAAATTGCACTACTTTTAAGCTATATTACCTGCTAATTCAAATCGAGGGAAACATGGGACATTTAGTGACTGAGCATCGAGACTACCGCCTACTTCAGGAACGTTTTGACCGGCACATCACTGGTGCTCCAGCTTCAGCCACATTTACAAAAATATTGGAGCTTCTGTTCACACCTGAGGAAGCCCGACTTGTCCGTCGTTTTCCCACCATTCCTACGCGCACATCCAAATTAGCTGATAAGCTTAAGATGGATGAAGATAAGCTAAATGATCTCATTCAAGACCTGGCTCACAGGGGCTTGGTGGTTGATGTTGAGCGTAAAGGTCGCAGATATGTTGCACTTCCACCCGTCGTTATCGGTTTCTTTGAATACACATTTATGCGATCGAGACCAGAAGCACCTATGGCGGAAATCGCCGGCTTATTTGAAACATACATGTTGGAGGATGATCGTTTCAGTCGCGCTGTGTTTCAAGCACAGAC
>CAZVSF010000122.1:0-7665 GCA_964630195.1 uncultured Lentisphaeria bacterium | reverse complement strand
GGTCTGGCCCAACCCATATCGGTCTCTGAATCAATGAGACTTTTAGAGATGAGCAAGCAAGCAGGATTGGCTCAAACCGGCGATAATGTTCAAAATGACCTCAGTTATATCTGCAATTGCTGTGGGTGTTGTTGTGGAATGATGGAAGCCATTAAAACCTTTGATATGAATAATGCAATTGTCTCTTCAAGCTGGATCCTGGATATAAACGAGGAGACCTGCACAGGGTGTGCGAAATGTGAAGATGCCTGCCCAGTTGATGCCATTGAAATGGTGAAGTATGTCAGGGATGGCAGGAAAAAGCAGCGAGCTGTCCGTGATGAAGCGGTCTGTTTGGGATGCGGGGTTTGCCCGACTTTTTGTGAATCAGGTTCGGCAACCATGAAAGCCAGGAAAAAGAGAATTTATACACCTGAAAGTAGTTTTGATAAATATGCAACAATGGCCATCGAGAGAGGCAAATTATCCGATCTGATCTTTTATGATTACGATGGATTTAGTCATCGAACGCTGGGTCGTGTACTAAGTCTTCTGGAAAAAACACCCCCGGTGAAAGCACTCATGGCCATTGAACCGCTGAAATCTACCTTTCTTAATAAATTGGTCAGCAGTCGTCGTCAATAATTCCAAACGTCTTCAGATTATGAGCAGAGTAAAAAATGTAGCCCAATATCTCCAAAATCAACCTCATTGGGCTGAGGCAATAGGTAAACTCAGGAAGGTCTTGTTAGACTTGGGTTTAGAAGAAACGATCAAATGGGGCGGTCCTGTCTATATGTATGGGAAAAAGAATATCGTTTCTATCGGGGGATACAAATCATTTGTCAGCCTCTGGTATTTTCAAGGGGCCTTGCTTAAGGATGAAAAAAATCTGTTGGTGAATGCCCAGGAGGGCGTGACGAAAGCTCAACGTCAGATGCGGTTTGTTGACGATGAGGACATAGATATCGAGGTTGTGAAAGCCTATACTCTGGAAGCTATAGCCAATCAGGAAGCGGGCATGGAGATCAAGGCTAATACAAAAAAGCCACTTGTTATGCCCACAGAACTTGAACAAGCGTTTAGCCGTGATTCACACCTTAGATCCGCTTTTGATGCCTTGACACTTACGAAAAGACGAGAATATGCAGAATATATTTCCACCGCAAAACGACAGGTGACCAGGCAGTCAAGACTGGAAAAAACTATCCCCATGATCATTCGTGGTGTGGGGTTGAATGATAAATACCGCAGCTAAAAAATTCAATCATGAACACTCTTGATTTTAACAGGTATTCAATAGATATTGAATGATGACCATTCAAGTCACTAATAACATTCAGTATAGGGAGAATTCATATGAGTAAAACAAACGTGGTTGGCTGGTTTGAGATCTATGTCAGCGATATGGAGCGAGCTAAAACTTTTTACGAGGCAGTTTTTCAGTTTGGACCCTTTGAGGACTACAGTTTTGGTGGTGAGCAGATATTGGGTTTTCCCGGTGTAGAGAATGGCGCATATGCTTCAGGAGCATTGGTTAAAAGCGAAGGTTGGAATCCAGGTCGAGGAGGTACCACGGTCTACTTTAATTCCCCTGACTGCAGTGTTGAGGAAAGTCGGGCTACGGCAAATGGCGGCAAGGTTTTCAGTGCCAAGCATGCCATCGGTGAGCATGGGTTTGTATGCATCATCCAGGATACAGAAGGCAATCTTATCGGAGTACATTCCAGACAATAGGAGGCATTTTGCAGAAGTATAAAACCGAGTTGAAATGGGGCCTGATATTTATGGGGGTCACACTGGTCTGGATGTTATTGGAGCGACTGGTCGGCCTACACAGTACCCACATTGAGAAGCACGCGACTTATACCAACTTATTTGCGCCCATTGCTATAGCAGTATACGTATTTGCCCTAAGGGATAAGCGGGCTACTGATCTGGGTGGCAAAATGACCTATAAGGAAGGACTGATAAGTGGTCTTGTTATCTCACTTATAGTTGGCGTATTATCTCCTTTGGGCCAACTCATAATGGCTTACCTCATTAGTCCTCATTATTTTGAAAATGCCATCAATCATGGTGTGGCAAATGGTTTAACGACTCTGGAAGAAGCTAAGGCTTATTTCAATCTCAAGAATTATATCATTCAGAGTACGATATTTGCCCCGGTCATGGGGGTAATAACCAGTGCTATTGTTGCCATTTTCCTCAAAACCAAACCAGAAAGCTCCCAGGACTAATTTTATTCGAAGAATTTGGAGCTGAAAGGCTACAGATTCACCCCAGCTGGGTAGACAAATAGAAAACCGGGTTGTCAATAAGCTTATCCAATCAATTATGACAGAAAACTCTCCATCATCGACTCAATCATCTCAATTTACTGGGACTCAAAAATGGACGCTAGTGGCAACTATTTTAGCATCCAGCCTGGTGTTTATTGATAGCACGGCTCTGAATGTTGCTCTTCCTGCTCTCCAGGCTGACCTGGATATCTCCGGGACTCAATTATTGTGGGTAATCAATGGCTATGCTTTATTCCTTTCTGCCTTGCTGTTGGTAGGTGGCTCACTGGGAGATCTGTATGGTCGAAACAAAATATTTTTGTTAGGACTGGGATTGTTTTCCCTCTCTTCACTGGTTTGTGGCATTTCCCAAACGCCCCTTCAATTGATTGTTGCCCGTTCTTTTCAGGGGGTTGGTGCAGCACTTCTTACCCCTGGTAGTCTTTCAATTCTAAGCTCTCAATTTGGCTCAGAAAGTCGCGGTCGCGCAATCGGGCTTTGGTCTACTTTTAGCGCTGTGACAGCTGTCTTTGGACCCATTTTAGGCGGCTGGTTAGCCGGTATGGGCTGGTGGAGAGTTATATTCATAATTAATATTCCACTTTCACTCATCGTATTTGTAACGATGTTGACTAAAGTGCCTGAATCCCTCAATCCGGATGCGGGAAAATTGGATGTGTGGGGTGCCTTGTGGGTGACGCTTGGCCTTGCTGGGCTGACTTATGGTTTTATTGAATCTCCCAAACAGGGCTTGGGGAATCCCATAATAATCATGTCACTGAGTGTTGGTGTTCTGGCGCTTATTGCTTTTATAAAGGTAGAGTACACCTCAAATCACCCCATGATGCCTCTGAAATTATTCAAGTCGTCCACTTTTAGTGGGGGAAATCTATTAACATTGTTTGTCTATGGTGCCCTGGGTGGTGCCCTGTTCTTTTTGCCTTTGAATTTGATTCAGATTCAAAACTATAGTGAGCTATACGCAGGCATGGCTATGCTTCCAATGATCCTATTTATTGCAAGCATCTCTCCACTTATGGGGATATACGTGGACAGGAGAGGCGTCCGACGACCTCTCATTATAGGGCCCCTGATCACAAGCGTTGGATTTTTTCTCTTTTCTACCTATGGGGTGACCCGGGGTCCAGTCGATTATTGGCAGACATATTTTATTTCATTTTGCCTTGTGGGTATTGGAATGGGTATCACCGTTGCACCATTAACTGCTGCAGTAATGGGTGCCGTTTCCCCAAACAATGCAGGTATCGCATCAGGGATTAACAACACGGTGGCAAGAGCAGCTGGAGTGCTAGCAGTTGCGCTGTTTGGTGCCCTTGTATTGTTCTACTTTAATAGCTCCATTGAAAAGAAACTTAGGAGTATGCAACTTTCAGAACCGATGAAAACTGGGATCAGGCTGGAGGCTTCAAAACTTGCTGGAGCTGAAGCGCCCCCAACGCTTCCAGATGATCAGAAATTAGCTGTTGAGGCGCTTTTTAAGGACTCGTTTATAATGGCATTTAATAGGGTTGCTTACTCAGCTTCGTTCTTAACATTCCTGGGTGGGCTAATGGCATTGGCGTTTATCAATAGAAAACCCGAAGCTAAAGATGAAGATCTCCTGGAACAAGTCATATAGAAAAGATAGATATTCCATTGTTGCAGAGTAGCCTTAGACTCAAACAGAAAGAAAAATATTTATGAAAAAAATCCTAACGCCAGTTGAGCATTTGGTTTCACCTGATGAGCAGGGAGCTGATTTTGTAGAGCTTTTTTTTGATCTGGTATTTGTTTTTGCCATTACCAGGATCACTGGATTAGCAGCAGAACATTTTAGCGTTACAAGTGTGGTTCAATCCGTATTAATCTTCTGGCTAATTTGGTGGGGTTGGACACAATTCACATGGGCTTTAAATGCAGCCAACACCAGAATTGCCGAAGTCAGGATGGGTGTGTTAATCGCTACGGCAGTAGCCTTTGTACTGGCCGCTTCAATTACCGAAGCCTTCAGCGATAAAGTTTTGTGGTTCGCTATTCCTTATGTCATTATCAGGGTGTTAGGTCTCGGACTTTATATTCGAGTTACATCCAATCATAAGGATCAACAATCTGCAGCAACCATGTTCGCTCTTTTTTCAATCACAGGCCTGGTGGCTGTCATTGGCGGTGCTCTGGTCTCCCCGAGCCAACGAATTATATGGTGGCTCGCAGCCATCCTGCTCGATTTAATGGCCAGTGGTATTGGAGGACGCTCTGACGGTTTCAATTTGCGCCCCAAACATTTCGCTGAGCGTCATGGTTTGATTGTAATTATAGCATTAGGCGAATCTCTTATTGTGGCTGCCAGTGCTTTTGATCTTCACGACCCGACACAAGCACTTCTGGTCAATGGGGGGTTGGCTGTCATCGTCACTTGTCTATTATGGTGGAGCTATTTTTCATGGATTAACGAGCACCTTGAAGATCATTTCGCAAAAACAAAGAAGGTTGAGCAGGGTCGTGCTGCAAGGGACGCCTATTCGGTGATGCACTTTCCGCTCATCTGTGGTATTATTGGGATAGCCATAGGCTTTGAGAAAATTATTGGCCATCCCCATGATGTGCTCGCAGTACCAGTCGCCTTGGCTTTGGGGGGTGGTTTTGTGCTTTTTGTTTCATTCACGGCTGCTTCAGTCTGGCGAATGAGTGGCTTGTTTCTAGCCCCCAGAATGATAATTATCTTGATATCATCAATCGGCATTGCATTCTCGGTAGGGCAACCTCCTGCAGTAGCATTTGCAATTATCACCACAGGATTAACTGCTCTCATCTTTATTGAATGGAAAAAGTGTAGACACTCGTAATCTGACCTGCTGACAAAGGATTGTTTTCCCCCAAAGCCTTAACGCAGTAACTATATTGTTAGACTATTAAATATTTGGCAAAATTCTGACGAGGGGAGGCAACATGCCCAGTGAGTTCTCGCAACAGGCCCTGACACATCTTCGTGATGGTTCAAACTTCCAATGGTACATCATTCCATTACTGGCATTTGTGTTTTATGTCTATGCTGTTGAGATGGAGAAAAAGAATTATGTCGCTGTGTTGGCAGGACTTGCTTTCTGGGGGATGGACTGGTTCAACGAGATCATGAACTCAGTCATTTTTAAGCTTACCGGTTGGGCGCCACTCTGGTGCACGCCAGGTGATACTTCATATCTCATCCTTATCGGGCTGAATATTGAGATAATGTTTATGTTCGCCGTATCAGGTATCATTTGGACAAAATTTTTACTTCCCAACAAAGACGATAAGATTCTAGGTGTTCCTAACAGGTGGTTCATAGCCATTTCAGGATCCATTTTTTGTGTGTTCATCGAAATTCTTCTAAATACTGTAGATGCACTTACTTGGGATTGGACCTTTTGGGATGCAAATACTCCTTGGCTCATTTTCCTGTTTGGCTATCTCACCTTCTTTGTAGTTGCCTTCTGGGTCAATGATATGCCCACCATGAAAAAGAGACTCACAACCGTTGGAGCTATTTGGGGGATTGATATTTTGGCCATCCTTATTTTCGGAGTTGTGCTGGGTTGGCTATAAGACTTGCCTCCAGAGCGGTAACTTTTACATCGATCAAGGTTCAAGTCTGATGCATACAATAACAATGAACAGGGAAGAGGGTGACAGTATGATACCTATATTAAAAATCTATAAAAAGTCTTTGCTAATGAGCACAATAACAATATTGATATGGCTGATAATTGGCTGTAATACTCAGAACGAAAAAGGTCAACCCATGGTAAAATTTGAATTTGATGAGATCGAAATCAGCCAAATCCAAAGCGATTATCAGGCAGGAAAATACACTGTGCATTCGCTGGTGCAAACCTATCTGGACCGAATTGAAGCCATAGATCGATCAGGACCTGGACTTCATTCGGTGATTACGGTTAATCCAGATGCGCTGGAAATAGCAGCTGTTCTAGATGCAGAATTGAAAGCAGGAAAATCCAGGGGTCCTCTACATGGAATCCCTATCCTTTTAAAGGACAATATTGATACCCATGATAAAATGCCAACGACTGCGGGCTCAAGGGCTCTAGAAAATTCACATCCCCTTCAAGATAGTTTTGTAGCCCAACAATTACGTGATGCTGGAGCGGTTATACTGGGAAAAACCAATCTCAGTGAATGGGCAAACTTCCGGGGTGAACTTTCTTCCAGTGGCTGGAGTGGAGTGGGCGGACAAACGCACAATCCCTATATAATCAGTCGGAACCCCTGTGGGTCCAGCTCAGGTTCTGGAGTAGCTGTTTCGGCGAATCTGACTGTGCTGGCGATGGGAACTGAAACCAATGGATCCATTGTCTGTCCTTCAACCAGCAATGGGATTGTTGGTATCAAACCCACTGTGGGTTTGGTGAGCCGTTCAGGAATTATTCCCATTTCATATACCCAGGATACGGCCGGTCCCATGGCCCGAACTGTCAGGGATGCAGCGATATGTCTGGGTGCGCTTACAGGGATCGATATATCAGATGATAAGACAACGGCGAGTGATCGTAAGGCATACTCAGATTACACCCGGTTTTTGAAAGTCGATGGTCTCCAAGGAAAACGAATCGGTCATTTTACGGGACCCCGGGGAGCCAACTATAAAGTTGATATTCTCATGGATGAGGCGCTGGAATTTTTGAAGAGTAAAGGTGCTCAAATCATAGAAATCGACGAGATAACAGCATCAGGTGTTGGAGAGGCTTCCTTCAACATCATGCTATTTGAGTATAAAGAGGGTTTGAATAAATATTTTAAGTCACTGGGACCAGACGCGCCGATCAAGAGTCTTGAGGAATTAATAGCGTTTAACAATTCAGACGATATTGAAATGGCTTTTTATAATCAGAAATATCTGGAGATGGCTCAGGAGAAAGATGGTCTTGATTCGGACGAATACAAAGAATCCCTGGCGACCATGTTGGCCGGTTCTCAAAAAAATGGTATCGATCGTGTTATGGATGAGCACAGGCTGGATGCCATCATGGCGCCAACAGGTGGACCTGCCTGGGAGACAGACCATATCAATGGAGATAGTTTTCAACTGGGAAGTTCTTCACCGGCGGCACGCTCTGGTTATCCAAACATCACAGTTCCCATGGGATTTGTGGATGAGCTTCCTGTTGGAGTATCCATCTTTGGTCGGGCCTGGAGCGAACCAGTTCTTCTGGAAATTGCTTATGCCTATGAGCAGGGAACCCAACATCGAAAGCCACCCAGATTTCTGGAATGAGCAGAATAAATTGAGGTCTAATGATGAGGTTATGGTCAAAAACGTTTTACCTGAGAATCATGGCTCTGGTGGTCGCTTTTAGCATGAGCCATTGCGCAGAGCCAGAAACCGCCTATCGAACCATACATTTGGAGA